>CAYFVA010000034.1:3736-15243 GCA_964346265.1 uncultured Desulfobacterales bacterium | reverse complement strand
TTCTGTATGAAAAAATGAAAAAATGGCGTCCGTCACTGAATCTTTCCAGAATGTTTCAGGAAACCGTAGCCGAGGCCATCCAGAAAAAAGAGGAATTCCAGAAACGGTTCCAGCAGGATTTCGAGATGCCGGAAATTGTCAAAAGGCTGCAGCAGGAAAAACTGGAATCGGAAAAAAATTATTTTGAAACCGGAAAAAAGGAAGGGGTCAAATGGGCAAAAACCGCCCATTACGAAGACCTGATCCATGTTGTTCAATTGGAGAATAAATCGGCTGATATCCTTCAGGATCCGCAATTGACCGTGTACTTCAACGAAATTTTTAAACGGGACAAGCTGATGAAATTTTCCTGCAACCACGATCAGCCGGGCCCTTATACAAAGCTGTTTCTGGAAGGCTGGTTTAAAGGTGTTCTTGACTTTTACAACGAGATAAAGGAGAAAATTTAAAAATAATGGAAAATACCTGCGACAGAATCCTCGGTATCGATATCGGATCCGTTTCCATCGGAACCGTCTTGCTGGACAGCACGCGCACTCTTCTTTACCGGGATTACCGGTTTCACAACGGCAATATAACAGAAACTCTCCATAAAGTGGTTTCCGACATCAACCCGACAAATCCCGCTTATGTAGCAGTAACCTCCTGCTCGCCTTCCTACACCGCAAGAACCCGCGAGTATGATCAGCTTGTCTCCACAATCCGGGCATGCAAGCATTTTTATCAGGATTTCGGGGCAGTGCTTTCCGTGGGTGGTGAAAAATTCAATTTAAGCCTTTTTGACGCGAATCTGAGCTATTCCGGTTCCAGGCATAATACTTCCTGCGCTGCAGGAACGGGAAGCTTTCTTGATCAGCAGGCGGTAAGACTCGGTCTTGAGTCGTCAAAGGATCTGAGCATTCAGGCTCTTTCCAACACAGAGTCCGTCCCTGATATTGCCACACGGTGTGCGGTTTTCGCCAAGACCGATCTCATTCATGCCCAGCAGGAAGGGTTTTCCATTCCACAGATTTGTGACGGGCTTTGCAAAGGCCTTGCCAAAAATATTCACAACACCCTTTTTTCAGGCCCTGCCGTTCCCTCTCCCATTATTTTCTGCGGCGGGGTATCCAAAAACGACTGTGTAAAAAACCATATTGAATCCCTGCTCCAAAAAGAACTTGTGGTGGATGAAAACTCGCATATATACGGGGCTGCGGGAGCCGCCCTCTGTCTTCTGGACGACATGGAACAGGCTTTGCCTCAAAATGCCGCCACTTTCAGTCCGGTGGATCTGTCCGGTATATTTGAAACCGGTCATACCAGGAAAAAACTCTTCTACCCGCCCCTTACACTGGAACTGTCAACTTATCCGGATTTCGGCACCCGTCATTCTTTTGTATCGGACGGTGTTGAAACGGATCTTTATGCAGATACTGAAAAAAGCCGTTCGTTTGCCTGCTATATCGGTATTGATGTGGGCTCTACAAGTACCAAAAGCGTTCTTTTGACAGACCAAGGAGAGGTCATAGCCGGATTTTATACCAAGACCGCCTCCAAACCGGTGAAAGCGGTCAAATCCATACTGCGGGCCATGGATCGCCTGATAGACAAACACCGGCTGAAGCTGGATGTGAAAGGATGCGGAACGACCGGGTCGGGCAGAAAACTTGCCGGTAAAATCATCGGTGCCGACATAATGCCGGATGAGATTACCGCCCATGCACGAGCGGCGGTGGAAATTAATGCAGATGTGGACACCATTATCGAAATCGGCGGCCAGGATGCAAAATTCACCACCCTCAAGGAGGGAAACGTGACTTCTTCGGTTATGAACAATATCTGTGCCGCAGGTACCGGCAGCTTTATCGAGGAACAGGCATACAAGCTGAACTGTCCGCTTTCCGAGTATTCCGCCAAAACAGAGTCCGCGGGATCACCCCTTTCCAGCGACCGCTGCACCGTGTTCATGGAAAGGGACATGAACTATTTTCTTGCCACCGGGTACCCGACCAATGAGGTACTGGCCTCGGCGCTGCATTCGGTGAGAGACAATTATCTTACAAAAGTGGCATCCATGGGAAAAATCGGAAACACGATTTTGTTCCAGGGGGCCACTGCCCGGAACAAAGCCCTTGTTGCCGCTTTCGAGCAGAAAATCAAAAAACCCATTCATGTATCGAAATACTGCCACTTGACAGGGGCGCTTGGGATTGCATTGATGCTCAAGGACCAGAACACCGACTCCGATCGTTTCAGGGGATTCGATCTGCATAAAAAAGAGATCCCGGTCCGCCAGGAAACCTGCCAACTTTGCACCAACCACTGCAAACTGACAATAGCTGAGATTGACGGTACCGTGGAGGCATTCGGATTCCTTTGCGGAAGGGACTACCAGACGGACCGGTATGTTTCCAAGGACCAGGGATTCAACCTTATTAAAGAAAGGAGGAAAGCCACTTGCAAAGAAGATGCCTCCAAAGTGAAAGAGGACTTTTCCATTGGAATCCCGGACGGACTTCATCTTGTGGAAGATCTTGACTTCTGGCAGAACTTTTTCACCTGCCTCGGAGTTAAAACCGTAACGAGCCGGAATTTCAAAACTCCCGTGGAAACCGGACGCTTTATGGCGGGTGCGGAATTCTGCACCCCGATTTTATCCCTGCACGGTCATGTTTCCCATCTTTCCCAAAAAGCGGATTACCTGTTTCTACCGTTCTATTTTGAAGAACACAAGAGAGAGAGAAAGGCCAGGCGGCAGCATTGTTACTACACCCAGTTCGCCCCGTCCGTGATTTCGACCTTGCCCCGAATTGATGAAAACAGATTGCTCTCCCCTCTTATCGAGTATCTTTATTCCACGTTCCATACCAAGATCGAACTGTACAAATCCTTGAAAAGAATCACCCAACGGGATTTCTCTTTTCTGGATATATCTTCTGCATGGGACAGGGCAATAGAACTTCAACAACAGACAAGGCAAAATTTTCATCAGTTGTTCCTCGACCGGAAAAACCCTTCGGATGTCAATGCCCTGCTTTTGGGAAGACCCTACACGATCCTGTCAAAATCTCTTAACTGCGGCATTCCTGACATTTTCTCCTCCCTTGACGTCAACGTGTTTTACCAGGATATGCTTGACTTCAACGAATATGATTTTACGGATATAGACGGACTTTTGCAGGAAATTCACTGGAAACATGCCGCCAATATACTAAAGGCAGCGTATATCGCAGCCAACACAGACAATGTGTATCCCGTATACATCACTTCATTCAACTGTTCTCCGGATTCTTTCTGCATTGATTATTTCAAACAGATCATGGAACACCACGGCAAGCCCTACCTGATCCTGGAGCTTGATGAACATGATTCGAATGTCGGGTACGAGACCAGAATCGAGGCGGCCATAAGAGCGTTCCGAAACCACAGAAACTATTTTTCCCTGCAAAATGACTCTGCAGCGGATTCAGAGCAACATTCTTTAACTTCCCTTGATTCGGGTCCTCTTTCCGTCAACCCGGATCTTACAGACCGAATCGGCAACAAAACCGTTATCTTTCCCAACTGGGACGGCATTACCGGAAGACTGCTGGTGGCGGTTCTGAAAAGTGAAGGATATGATGCCTATCTCATGGAGGAAACCGATGAAACACTGAAAGAATGTCTCAAGACCAACACAGGCCAGTGTATTCCCCTGAACGCTGTTGCCAGCGGGTTTATCCATACCGTGGAAAAGCACGGTCTAAACCCGTCGAGCTGCGTGTTATGGCTCAGCCAGTCGGAAATTTCCTGCAATATCAAACTGTATCCCCATCATATAAAAACCATACTGAACCGGAACGGCAACGGCTTTGAAAATGCGGACGTTTACGTGGGAGAGCTTTCGTTTATCGATATCTCGTTCAGAAGTTCCATCAATGCCTACTTTGCCTATATGTTCGGGGGGCTGATAAGAAGTATCGGATGCAGGATCCGCCCGTATGAAATCCACAAGGGAGAAACGGATGCGACCATTGAAAAAACATTGACCGTGCTTGAACATACGTTCCGGAACCACCTGGCAAAGGAAGATGCCCTCTCGGAGATGATGTCTGATTTCTCCGGTATTGAAAAGCGGGAGGAGAAACTGGCCAAAATTGCTATTTTCGGTGATCTGTATATACGGGACAATGCAGTGATCAACCAGGACCTCATTCATTTCATCGAAGAAAACGGCGGTGAAGTGATTACCACTCCGTATTACAAATTTGTGAAAATGATTGCCCCCTCGTATTTCAAAAAATGGTTCAAGGAAGGCAGGTACTTCAGCCTTATTTCCAACAAAGCCCTTTTTGCCACCATGACACGGCTTGAGAGAAAGTACTACAAGTATTTCAAACCGCTTTTGAACGAACCTGAGATCAGCTACGACGACAATCCGGAAGAGATTCTCCGGGAATATGGTCTTTTGCCCGAACACACCGGGGAATCAATGGACAACCTTCTTAAAATCCATTATGTTCTCAGAGAACACCCGGACATTTCCCTTTTTGTGCAGACCAGTCCCTCTTTCTGTTGTCCTTCTCTGATCACGGAGGCAATGGGGCATACCATAGAGAAGAAAACCGGCATTCCCATTGTCAGTATCATGTATGACATTTCAGGGGGAAACAAAAACAGAATCCTGATTCCGTTTTTAAAGTTTACACAACCACAGCCCGGTCACCCCCAGATCCTGAAGGAATCGGTCTGACGTTCTCCCGGCAGGTACTTTTTAAGGGAGGGATTCTCTTTTAAAAATTGGTTCTGGAATTCGATCCGCCTGACATTGTATTTGTTGTGTCGGTCAACCGCCCTGCGGTATTCCAGGTAATACTGGTCATAGTTTTTCCGGGCCTTCGGCTGTTTGAGTTCGGTTATCTCGTAAAAATTCCGGAGGGTGTATTGTAAAAGATCTTCGAATTCGTTGAGATACTTCTTGAGGGTTTCATGGTGTTTAACAACAGAGGGGCTTTTGTAATACTTGTCGATTTTCGACACCCAGTTGATATTTTTCTGTTCAAAATAGCTGCTGTAGTTTTTTACATACTCCACCAGCATTGAAACGGCTTCCTGATTATTTTCCAGAAGCACTCGAACATAATCGATGTAGTCGATGGTTTCCTTGATTTTGTCAACACTGGATTCCACTTTGCTCATTTCCTCCAGCTGTAAAATCGCCTGGTCGAGTTTCCGGGTGGAATTTTTTAAATTTTCAGTCAGCTGGACCATCTGCCTTTTTATGGGGGGCATGCCTGCATACTTCATTTCCTCTTTTTTTATCGAATACAGAATGATTTCTCCGGCGGCAACCGCGGAAAAAGTGGACAAAAAAAGCATCACGTAAATCACTCCCTTTTCCCGGTTGGTTTTCAGGATATAATACGGCACCGTAATCGGCGCGGCCAGAATCACAAGCGCCCACGAAACCGGATATTTGTTACGGATAAAGTAGACGACAAACACAAAGGCAAGCACCAGCACATATGGAAAATACATATAATACAAATCTACTCTCCTTTTTTCGTGGGAACAATTTGATAATCATTTTCAGTGGACATAATTTTCACAGCCCCGTGCAGATCAGTTCTATACACCTTTGCTCCTCTTTTTTCAATACGGTGGAGCACCTCTTTTGCCGGAAAACCGTACCTGTTTTTCCAACCGCAGGATATCACTACGTCTTCAGGAGCGACCCTTTCCAGAAAAGATGCCGAACTTGAAGAGGTGCTTCCGTGATGCGGTGCGATGAGTATATCCGAATTCAGCTTTTTTACGTGTGCGGCAGTCAATTTTTCTTCCACCCGCTTCGGGATGTCTCCGGGAAACAGAACGGAAACCGTATCATCAGTGAGTTTAAAAACAAGAGATCGGTCATTGTAGTCGCTCTTTTGAGAAAAAGATCCGCTGCTGCTGTGGTCCGGATGTAAAAAAAAGAGATCAACTCCTTTCACTTTTACACTCGAATTTTTGAAGGGGGGTGTCAAAAGAGGTATTTCCTTTTCCCGGACAAGTTTCATCATATCGTTGAAAGCCTTGTTTTCCCTTTTGTCGTTATTTTTTATAAACATATCCACTGTAAAGTTTTTTAAAAGATATATCAACCCGTTCATATGGTCCATTTCCGGATGGGTCAGAATTACCGCATCAAGCTTCATGATACGGTTTCGCCACAGATACGGCGCCACTATATACCGGCCGGAATCGAATCCGGAGGTGTAGGGAAAACCTCCGCCGTCCACCAGTATCGTAACTCCGTCCGGGGCCTGGATAAGGAAGCTGCTGCCCTGGCCGACATCCAGAATGGTTACTTTGAGATTTTCATTGTTATATCTTTCGTTGAGTTCAACAGCAGTAAAAATTCCCGCCGCTATCAAAACGGGAATCAGCAGCAGGAAAAACCGCTTGTTTTTATATTTCAAACCAAGATACAAAAACAGCATGAAACCGTAGTAACAAACCAATTCCACCGAATGGGGGGTAAAGCTTCTCGCCCATGTAAAGGGCATACCGGCTGTATATTCAACAAAATTGACTGAAAATTCCACAAGGGGTTCCGATACAACGGTCAGAAATGTGGACAAATCCGGTACAAAAGGAAAGACAAAAAAAGCGGTTATTCCCAGAGGAACACAGGCGAAACCTAACACCGGAATGATCACAAGGCTTGTTACAAGCTGAACAAAGCAGATTATGTTAAAATAATACATGACGATGGGGACCGTCCCCGTGATGGCGAAAAAGGAAATACAAAGAAAAACAAAAACCCGTCCGGCAAAGTTTTTCTTTTTGGCTGCCGGCAAATCCCGGACAAGAGAAAACCCGCAGATAATAAACAGCACGGCAGCAAACGAAAGCTGGAAGGAAACGGAAAACAGGGAGGAAGGATCGAGCAGCAGAATGATAATTCCAGCAGCGCAGAGGGAGTTGAGTCCGTCGATCTGTTTTTGGACCACCCAGGAGAACAAAAACACGACAATCATGATATAGGCCCGCTGGGTGGATGGAGAAAAACCGGACAGTAATGCATAGTAGGTCAATGGAACCAGGGTGACAACCGCGGCGATTTTCCGGTTCGCTCCACTGATCAAAAGACGGCTGGAGAACCGGAAAATAGAATTACAAAGGAAAAAGAAAAGCCCGGCCACAATGGAAAGATGAAGCCCGGAAATGGCCAGAATGTGACTTGCACCGGCTTTGGAAAAATTCTCGCGCAGCTCCCTTGGGACCTGCTCGGTCAATCCCGTTGTCAGCAGGGTTAACACAGCAGCCGGTTTCCGGTTTTCAACCACGGAAAAGATGAACCGGGAAAACTGCTGCCTGCGGGTATTGATTTTCCGTGCAATCGATTCGTGAAACGAAAAACCGTTTTCCGGGTCCACAACCGTCAGGGTGTTCGCTCCGGTATAGACAATTCCTCTGATTCCCTTGAACGCCAGATACCTTTTGTAATCAAATCCCCCTGGATTGGCAAAATTCCTCGGCAGCCGGATATCCCCATGAACGGTCACCCGGTCTGCAAAACGAAGCGTTCTTTTCAGTCCATACACATATACGGTAAGCTTTCCCGGTACTTTACGCGGCTCCCCTCCCTTTTCCTTTACGGACAAAGCAGCCAGGACAAGCTTTGTCCTTCGTTCCCCTTGTTCCGGTTTTGTTCCCACCCTGCCGGATATGACGAGTTCGTCCTTTTTTGCATAATGGTGTATGGAGGGTTCTGAAGGCCTTTCATCCAGAACAGCGGCCATTGAAATGCCGCAGATCAGAAAAAAAAGAACGCTTAGAAACCACACAAAAGAGGACCGTGTTCGTTTGCGGATAAAAACAAGAAAAAACAGGATGGATAGAGCACTGAAAAGAACGGCAACCCATGGGGACCCAAACAGACGTTCGCCTGCAAAGGCCCCTGAAATGCATGCGAGTGCGGGAAGGAGCAGCGGAGGGTTTATGCGGTATCCGGGTTTATTCAACCTTCCTGTTCATTGAGCCGCCCCTGTTATGAAATGCGTCTGATGTCCGCCCCGATATTTGCCAACTTTGTCTCAATCGCTTCATATCCCCTGTCGATATGGTACACCCGGTTAATGGTGGTTTTCCCTTCGGCGACCAATCCGGCAATAATCAATGAGGCACTCGCCCTCAAATCAGAGGCCATAACCGGTGCACCCTGAAGCCTGTCCACCCCTCTGACCATGGCATAGCTCCCCTGGGAGATGGAAATATCCGCTCCCATTCGCATCAGCTCGTTTGCATGCAGAAGCCGGTTTTCAAAGATGGTTTCATGGATGACACTGTTGCCTTCGGCGATACTCATCAGCACCATGAACTGGGCCTGCATATCCGTTGGAAAGCCCGGGTACGGAAGAGTTTTTATATCTACACTTTTGAGCCGGTCCGCACCCTCCACCGTTATGGTGTCCCCCTCTACCGTCACTGTAGTACCGGTCTGCCTGAGCTTGCTGATAACGCCGCCGATATGGTCCGGCCTGCAGCCCTTTATGGTCACATGCCCCCCTGTGCAGGCGGCCGCCACCATAAAAGTTCCGGTTTCCACCCGATCAGGAATCACGGAAATGTCAAGAGGAACGAGCTTTTCCGTCCCTTGTATGGTTATTATGGAGGTACCGGCTCCGCTGATCTCAACCCCCATGGACGAAAGGGCCTGCGCAAGCGCAATAATCTCAGGTTCCCTGGCGGCATTGCGCAGCACCGTTCGGCCCCGGGCGAGGCAGGCGGCCATGAGAATATTTTCCGTCCCTGTCACCGTAGGCGTATCAAAATAAATCTCTCCGCCACAAAGCCGGTCTGCCGTGGCTTCGATATATCCGTGTTCAATACGGATATCGGCCCCGAGAGCCTCAAGAGCGGTCAAATGCAGATCCACCGGCCTGGCACCGATGGCGCATCCGCCCGGAAGAGAAACTCTGGCATAACCGAATTTTGCAAGCAAAGGCCCCAAAACCAGAATGGAAGCCCGCATTTTTCTTACTAAGTCGTATTCCGCCACCAGTTTTCGGATGTTTGACGTATCAATTTCTATGCATCCGTCTTCAAACCGGTATTCAGCTCCCAGATCGGAAAGAAGGGCCAGCATGCTTTGAATATCCGCAAGCCCGGGGATATTGGAAATAAAGGATCGGCCCCCGCCAAGAAGAGTCGAAGCCAGAATGGGCAGCGCCGCGTTTTTGGCACCGCTTATACTGACCTGTCCGTTCAGTTTTTTTCCGCCGATGATTTCGATTTTGTCCATAGAATACGTGGTATTGTCTCGGGTATTGTAAAAAAGGGCCCGGGAGAAGATCCCAAACCCTTTTGGTCATTTTATGGTACCTGGGACGAGACTTGAACTCGTACAGTGCTTTGCACCGAGGGATTTTAAGTCCCTTGCGTCTACCAGTTCCGCCACCCAGGCATACCGTCCACTACATATAATATTTGACCCGATTTTGCAACCCCAATTTATCAGGGGCGGACAGATATATCTGTTGAGCCCTGCTGCTTTTTCTGTTACATATGCAGCTGTCATGAAAAACGGAAATCGAAAAGTCATACTTGCATCCAAATCCCCAAGACGAAAGGAACTTCTGGAACAGACAGGCATCCGGTTCGACATACTGCCTGCCGACATCGACGAGACCCTTTCCTGCAGTCCTTTTGCAGAAGACACGGTAAAGATGCTTTCTAAAACAAAGGCCCGCCGTATTGCCGAGGACCATCCATACGCCGCTGTGATCGGTGCGGACACCATTGTAACCATCGATAATAAAATTTTGGGAAAACCCTGTTCCAAAGCTCATGCATCTGATATGCTGAATATGCTGAGCAACCGGTCTCATACCGTTTACACCGGATATACGGTATGCTGCCTGCAAAGCGGGCTGAACATAACCGAGGCGATAGCAACCAAGGTTTTTTTCAAAAAAATCAGCCCAAAGGAGCTGCTCTTTTACATAAATACGGATGAGCCGTATGACAAAGCGGGCGGATACGGAATCCAGGGTATCGGGGCATTTCTTGTAAAAAAGATCCACGGCTCCTATACCAACGTGGTCGGCCTTCCGGTATGTGAAATAATGGAAATTTTCATAAAAGAAGGTATTGTTGCACTCAGGGAAACGGAATAATGGAGTCAATACAACAAAATTTCGAAACAATAAAACAGACGATTGAGGCCAAGGCACAAGAGTGCGGAAGAGATCCGGAAGGGATCCGGATTATCGCCGTATCCAAAACCCGGTCTGCACAGACTGTAAAAGACGCTGTCAATGCGGGGGTTGAAATTTTCGGGGAAAACTACATCCAGGAAGCGGTTCAAAAAATCGAAGCCCTTGAAAATCGACCGGTATCCTGGCATTTTATCGGCCACCTCCAGTCCAACAAGGCCAAACATGCCGTCCCCGCTTTTGACCTGATCCATACGGTGGACCGGATCAAACTGGCAAAGGAAATCAACAGACAGGCGGAAAAGAACGGCAAAATCCAGGAGATTCTGATTCAGGTAAATATTGCCGGAGAGGACACCAAATCCGGTACGGACAAACAGAATGTGCTGTCTTTGGCAAAAGAAACCGGGCAGATGACCCACCTCTCGGTAAAAGGCTTGATGTGCATGCCCCCTTTCTTTGACGAACCGGAGAAGGCAAGGCCCTATTTCAGGGAACTTGGAGAGCTGAAAGAACAGATCAACAAAGCAGGCATTTCGGGGGTCTTCCTTACCGAGCTGTCCATGGGTATGAGCGGTGATTATGAGGTGGCTGTGGAAGAAGGGGCCACCCTGGTGAGAATCGGCACAAACATATTCGGAAAACGGAATTGAAGGTTCTGCTGCACATCTGCTGCGCCCCGTGCGCCATCTACCCGTTACAGGTTTTGGATGAAGAAGGAATGGAGACCATGGGTTTTTTTTACCGGCACAACATTCATCCGTTCACCGAGTGCATGAAACGGGAAAACACACTGAAAGAATATGCGGAAGGGATTAACCTGAAGGTAATCTACCAGAAAGGGTACGAGCTGGAAAGATTTTTACGGAATATGGTTTTCAGGGAATCCCAAAGATGCAGCTTCTGTTATCATGACCGGCTTCTGGCTGCATGCAAAACCGCCAAAAGGGGGAAATTCGACGCGTTTACCACGACTCTTTTGTACAGCAAATTTCAGAGTCACGATCTGATTGCATCCATGGGAGATGAAATCGGGCGGAAAGAAGGGGTCCGGTTTCTATACCGGGACTTTTCCGAAGGCTGGAAAGAAGGAATAGAAGAATCAAAGCGTCTCGGAATGTACAGGCAGCAGTATTGCGGGTGCATTTACAGTGAAAAGAAAAGATTCTACAGGGAGCGGGAATAACGGTCATGTTCTGAGCGGCCACGACTTCAGTGGTCAGAGGGCGGAAGACGGAAGGCGGAAGGCGGAAGACAGAGGGCACAGATCAGAAGACAGAGGGCGGAAGGACGGAAGGCAGGTGTTAGGTGGCAGCGCGCCTTAAAACTTTCATATCAGTTGCG
>CAYFVA010000034.1:0-3636 GCA_964346265.1 uncultured Desulfobacterales bacterium | reverse complement strand
CGGTCCGTCCGGTTGAGGCGCCCCGCGATCAGTTCAAAAAGATGTTTTGCCACATCCGGGTACTTTTCGATGATTTCTTCAAGCTTGTCTCCTGGAAACCGCTTGATCATGGACCGTCCCTTTGAAACCACGGACGCGGACCTGGGTTCACCGGTGATGGCGGCCATCTCCCCGAAATACTCACCGGGCTGGACGATTTCCGCGATCTTCTTGCCTCCTTTCACCACATAAACAGCCCCCTGCACCAGCTTGAAAAAGTCGATGTCGGCATTCCCTTCTCTTATAATCACATCCTTGTCTTCATACCGCTCCACTTCCGGGTTGATCAGGTAGGCCGGCAGATCTTCCTTTGTCACGGTTGTCTTTTTCTTGACCTCTTCCAGTGATGTAATTCCCATTCTCACCTTTTCAAGGGCGGCATCCCGCAAAGTGGTCATGCCTTCCTGGGTGGCGAGTTTTCTCAGCTGATCTTCAGGAACGCTTGCATTGATCGCCTTTCCCACTTCATCAGTGACTTCCATGAGCTCATAAAACCCCACCCGGCCTTTATAACCGGTACCGTTGCAGTTTGAGCATCCCTTGGGGCCGTATATTTCAAGATCCGGAATCTCCTCTTTAGAGAAACCCTGCAGTTCAAGTTCAGCAGCATCATACCCGGTAACGATTTCCTTGCATTCCGGACAGAGACGCCGTCCCAGGCGCTGGGAAAGTACCATGGTAACGGAGGAGGCCACCATATAGGGCGGCACCCCGATGTCCACCAGCCGTCCGATTGTGGAGGGGCAGTCGTTGGTATGAAGGGTACTGAACACCAGATGGCCGGTCATGGCTGCCTTTATTGCTATTTCAGCCGTCTCCTGGTCCCTGATTTCTCCCACCATGATAATATCCGGATCCTGCCGGAGAAAAGACCTCAAGGCAGCGGCAAATGTCATGCCCACCTCTTCCTTCACCGGAACCTGGTTAATGCCTTTGAAGTTGAATTCCACCGGATCCTCAGCAGTCAGAATCTTGGTATCGTCCTGGTTGAGCCGGTTCAGAACCGAGTACAGGGTGGTGGTTTTTCCGCTGCCGGTGGGGCCGGTAACCAGAATCAGGCCGTACGGCAGACTGATGCAGCGTTTCAGACCTTCAAATGTTTTTGACTCAAATCCCAGCTTGGCCAGATCAATGTTCAGGGCACTCTGGTCAAGGATACGCATAACCACGCTTTCACCGAAAAGCGTGGGCAGAGTAGACACCCTGAAATCCACCGATTTTTTCTTACCGAACTTCAGCTTGATCCGGCCATCCTGCGGCACCCGTCTTTCCGCGATATCCAGCTCCGCCAGAATTTTAATCCGCGAGATCACCGCATTCTTGATGGTCGTGGGCAGATTCATGGCCTTGTACATGGATCCGTCCAGGCGGTACCTGACCTGAAAAGATTTCTCGTATGGTTCGATATGGATGTCACTGACCCCGTCATTCAGGGCTTTGGTGAGAATACCGTTCACAAGTTTGATGATGGGGGCATCCGATGCCATAAAATCATCTTTGCCGTCGTCCACATCTGTGGCCTGCACTTCCATTTCTTCGGCTGCTTCGGAAACAAGAGACCCGAAATCCTCTACACTGGTGACCGGCTCTTCCTCTGCATCCTCTTCAAAATGAATTAATTCCTTGTATTCGTCATCGCTTATTTTGTAGTAATCCCGGTACGCCTGGATAATATCGTTTTCCGTGGCAACACCGACCCGGATATTTTTCCCGCATTTTTTCTGGAGCTCTTCAACGGCAGTGGTGTCCGTAGGCTCGGTCATTGCCACAACAAGCTCATCATTTTCGAGTCCCACCGGAAAAGCCATGTAATTTTTGGCGGTTGCGTAGGGCAGAATGCTGAAGAGATTTTTGTCCGGTTTGATATCGCTGTATTTGATTACATCATAATTGTAGAGCCGGCCAAGAACATTTACGATGGTGTCCGGATCGATATGCCCCTTGCTCAACAGAATGCTGCTTAACCGATCGCCCGTTTTTTTCTGCTGTTTCAGAGCTTCTTTAAGATTCAGACTCGTAATCTGTCCTTCTTTGGACAGAATTTCTCCGATCCGGGTTTTCCCGGCACCGGACTGATCTTTGATGGTTGATTTGAGGCTTGAAGAACCTCTTTTGCTTTTCTTTTTATCCGTATGTTTCATGAATCTCTTGAATCTGAATATTTGACCTTGTTGCGATAAATTTTAATAACTCCGGCCAGGATCACCAAAAATCCCAGCAGATAGAAACCTGATTTCACAAGGATTGATGCATTTGCAAAATATTCAATTTTTTTCACTTTTTCCATCACCGCCGGGATCCTGTAAAACACTCCCAGGCCCACCATAATCAACACAACCCCGTAGGCCGCCTGTAAATCCTTTTTGTTCATTCTCCTTCCACCCTCTCAATTTCACTGAGCTTTTCTTTATAAAAGGTTTCTTTTTCCTCCAGGGTCTGCAGCCACGTCTCCAGTTGCTCGAAGCTTTCCTCCAGTTCTGTTTGTTTTTCGGACAACGCCACGGACAACGATTCGATTTTGTTTTTGCCGTCGGATTGTGTCGCCTGGATAATATCGTTGTTAAGAGCCTGTATCTCCTGCTCCAGAATCTCTATGGCATGCTCGGTTTTATCGATCCTGGACTGAACCGGCCGGATTTCCTTTGATCTTTCGGAAATAATCCGGGAACGGGCCTGTCTCAGCTCTTTTTTCCCGATCCCCGGTTTCCTGTTGTTATTCTTTTTGCCGGCCGTTCCCTCTTCTTCCCATCCCACCTTCTC
Source organism: uncultured Desulfobacterales bacterium (assembly GCA_964346265.1). GTDB lineage: Bacteria > Desulfobacterota > Desulfobacteria > Desulfobacterales > Desulfobacteraceae > JAIPEK01. The sequence continues at coordinate 837 of CAYFVA010000034.1, read as the reverse complement.
CAGAAATTCCGAATAGGTTCCTTCAAATATGGATATTCCATCATTATGAAAGACAACAAGACGATTTGCAAGTGTATGTAAAAACATTTCATTGTGGGTGACGAGAATCACGGTGCCGTCAAACTCTTCCAGCGCCATGGTAAAAGAATCGCAGGATTCCATATCCAGGTGATTTCCGGGTTCGTCCAGAAGCAGAAGATTCAACGGTGTTACCAGAAGTTTGCCGATCATGACCCGGCTCTTTTCTCCACCGGAAAGAACGGATATTTTCCGCAGCGCCTTGTCCCCTTCGAACATCATGGCCCCGCAGATATTCCGCGCCTTCTGCCGGGTCATATCCGGCCATGAGGACTGGACCTCCTCTTCCACGGTAAAGCTGTCCACAAGGGTATTGATGTTGGTCTGCTCAAAGTATCCGCTTTGAACATTCGGATTGAATGTGACGGTTCCGCTGGAAGGGGGTAGCTTTCCTGCAAGGAGTTTGAGAAGGGTGGTTTTTCCTTTTCCGTTCATGCCGATGAGGCCGATCCGGTCACCGGGATATACGGTCAGAGAAAAATCCCGGATCAGGGGATGTTCTTTTGAATAGGAAAAATTCAAATGCTCGGCCGTCATGACCTGCTTTCCTGTAAAGGGAACACTGTTGAAAGAAAAATCCAGAGCCGAATCTTTCTCAAGTTTCTCCTTGGGCCGATTTTTCTCCAGTGTTTTCACACGGGACTGCACAAGACTTGCCAGTCTCGCCTTTGCCCGGAACCGGTTTATGAAGTTTTCTATTTCTTTTTGCTTTTTCTCTTCGTTTCGCCTTGTTTTCTCGTATATCTCCTCGTCTTTGGC
>CAYFVA010000033.1:0-15447 GCA_964346265.1 uncultured Desulfobacterales bacterium | reverse complement strand
GAATCGTTTATTTGATATATCAAAATAAGTTCGGACTGCCTAATAATTTTTTAGTAAGGCTTTCAAAAAGAACCGGTACGCAGAAAATACGACCTGAGATGCATATTCACACCAAGAGAGGAACCTGATGTACAAGGACTGTTTTACAAAAGAACCGGGAAGCCTGACTTCCCATGAAAAAAGCTTGCCCGGGATTTCACCTGCCATGCACCAGTTTTCCGAATCCCTGGGGCTTGCCGTCGATGCCAAGGACCCGTACACGGAAAGCCATTCCCTGGAAGTGGCGGTGATTTCCCATACCCTGGCTTTAGGACTGGGCCTGGAATCGGAATTTGCAGATATCATTCATATTGCCGGCCACCTGCACGACATCGGTAAAATCGGCGTACCCGACGCCACCCTTTTGAAAGAGGGGCCGCTGGACCGGGAAGAATGGGAACAGATCCTGCGGCACCCGGAAATCGGGGCCGCGATTCTCAAGCCGGTCAAGGATGTCGTGGCTATGGGCATTTATAACATGGTGCTCTACCATCATGAATCATTTGACGGCAGCGGGTACCCGGCCGGACTGCGGGGAACGGACATCCCATTCGGTGCACGGATCATCGCAGTTGCGGACAGTCTTTCCGCGATGCTCAACCACCGGCCCTACCGGCCCAAAAGGACTTTTGAAGAATCCCTCGAAGAGGTCATCAGGTGTTCCGGGACCCAGTTCGACCCCCAGGTGGTGGACGTACTGGTCGCACAAAAAGGGATCGTGGAAAACACGCTTTCCTCACTGAGCGGCAAACAATAGCCGGGGTAAAATTTTTTTGAATTTATACTTGACAAGCTGGTAGTGCAAGTGTATTAAATAATCCATAAAAAGTTAGTTTATGCTAACTTTAAAAGGAGCACCTTACGGCCTTCGGCACGATGAAATCGGCGCGCGGAGGAAGTGAAGGCGTAACTGGAGCGTATGGAACGCATCTGGTTGCGCCTTTTTTATTTTTAGAACAAAGGAGAGGAAATCATGGTTCTCGAAGAAATGAGACCGGGCAGTGAGGGACTTGTGAAAAAGCTGTCCAGAGGAGACAAGCTGGGACAGAGACTCATGGACATGGGATTTTATCCCGGGCTCAAGTTCAAAGTTGTGCGGAACGCGCCTCTGGAGGATCCCATGCAGGTGGAGATGGACGGGTACTTCATCACCCTCCGGCATGAAGAGGCCCGGTTCGTGGAGGTGGAACAATCATGAGCCGGGACAAACATCTGATCGCGCTTGCCGGGCAGCCCAACTGCGGCAAATCCACGGTTTTTAATGTTCTGACCGGAGCGGTCCAGCATGTGGCCAACTATCCGGGGGTTACCGTGGACAAGCTGGTGGGCTGGTATCGGCACAACGGCACCAAAGTCGAGGTGGTGGATCTGCCGGGTACTTACAGTCTGACATCCTATTCTCCGGAAGAACGGGTCTCCAGGGATTTTATCCTGAAAGAAAACCCGTCCGCCGCAGTCAACGTGATGGACGCCTCGAACCTGAAGCGGTGTCTTTACCTGACCTTCCAGCTTCTGGAGATGGAAATCCCGGTAATACTGAACCTGAACATGATGGATGTGGCCCAAAAGGCGGGGCATGATATCGACATCGACCTTTTGTCTCAAAGGCTCGGCATCCCGGTGGTGCCCACGGTTATGACGGCCATAAAAGGAAAACGGGCCGGCAAAAAGGAGCTCATGGAGCAAATCGAAAAACTTTCCGAGGAAGACGGAAACCGGTCCGTCCATCCGGCCCGTGTGGATTACAAGGATCTCGAGCCTTTTATTCGACAGGTCAGTGAAAAGCTGTCATCCGAAACCGCCCTTGCCGTTCACTATCCCGTAAGGTGGCTTGCGATCAAGCTTCTGGAAGCGGACGGCGAAGCCTGGCGGCTGATCAGGGAACACCACCCGGATGACGATGCTCTGCTGGAATTTGCAGAACAGAAACGTGCGGAATTTGAAACGCTTCACAGTGAAACACCCGAACTTTATATTGCAGGCCGCAGGTATGAGGCGGCAGCGGATATCGCCCGCTCCTGCGTCAAAACCGAAACCGCCAAAACTACCCCTATGGCCGATAAAATCGACCGGTTTGTGTGCCACAAATTCCTGGGGCCTGCAATCCTTGTGGGTGTGATCTGGCTTCTGTACTATTTGTCCATTGTGCAGGGATACAACGTGACGGACTACACATGGCCGTTGCTCGCAAAACTGCGGGGGTTGGCTGAAGCAGTCACACCCGCACCCGGCTTCATCGAAATCCCCATTTTGCGCTCTTTCACGTTGTGGTTCGTGGACAGCGTGAATGCGCTTTTGAACTACGTCCCGATCTTTTTCATCCTGTTCGCCCTGATCGCCATCCTGGAAGACAGCGGATACATGCCCAGGATGGCGTTCATCATGGATCGGCTGTTGAACCGGTTCGGGCTTCACGGACAGTCCACCCTTCCCATGGTGCTGGGGGGTGTTTATGTGGGCGGGTGTGCGGTCCCGGCGGTAATGTCCTGCAAAGGCATCCCGGATGAGCGTTCCCGGTTCGCCACCATCCTGATCATCCCCATGCTCAACTGCCTTGCCAAGGTACCGTTGTATGTGCTCCTGGTGAACATCTATTTTGCCGCACACAAGGCATGGGCCATGTTATTCATTTCCACGGTGAGTCTTCTGCTGGTGCTTCCCACGTCGAAAATCCTGACGCTCACCGTGCTCAAGCGAAAGGAGACAGCCCCGTTCGTCATGGAGCTGCCGCCCTACCATCTGCCCTCCATCCGGGGTGTGCTTCAGCGGGCCGTGGAACGGGTCTGGCTCTTTTTGCGAAAAATCACCACCATCGTGGCCGCAGTGGCGGTGGTCCTGTTCGTGCTTCTCCAGTTTCCGGGCATTGAGGAAAAGAGGCAGGCCCATTTTGAAAACGGAAAAGAAAAAGCCGTGGCCTCGTTTTTAAACCGGATCGAAGGAACCGCTTATGCCGATCTGATTCGTGAAGACAACATAATGGAGCTCATCAACTACTGGAATTCGTATAGAAGTGCACGGTTAAAAGGCGGGGGCGGAGCCGGCCTGGACCGGAGGTTTAAAGAGAAGAACCCGGATTTTTTTAACATTGTGAAAAGAGAAGGGCCGGACGGGACAAAGGCCTACCTTGCGGCCAGGAAAGTGGTCCGTGCCCGGAAAAAACTGCTCATGCAGATGAGGAAGGAACGGATCAACAGAAGCTACCTGGGACGGATCGGGAAAAGCCTGGAACCGGTCACCCAGTGGGCCGGCTTCAACTGGCGGGTCAACGTGGCGCTGTTAGGCGCACTTGCCGCCAAGGAGAGCAGTGTGGCCACCCTGGGAGCCCTGTACCAGTCCGATGAGCGCGGCCAGGCCCTGGAACAGCGCATGGCCGAAGGGGAAAAGGGGTTCACTTCCCTTCACGCCCTGGCCCTGATTCTGTTCATGGTTCTGTATCCCCCCTGCCTGGCCACCGCCATTGCCGTGAAACTGCAGACAGGATCGGTAAGATGGATGCTCTTTTCCATCCTCTGCCCCATGGCCCTCGGCCTGGTGGTGGCCTCTGCGGTCTTCACCCTGGGCGGCGCCCTCGGGTTTACCGGGCTCCAGGCCATGGCAGGATTTTACGGGCTGGCCCTGGCGTTCACGATTTTCATGGGATTTTTTAAAACCGAATCAACTTATACGTAAAACCAAAAACAATACAGGAGGTAAATGAAATGAGAATCCGAAAGACAATTATGACCGGCGTTCTGGCAACAGCCCTGCTTCTTCCGGCAGCAGCCTTTGCCCACACCCCCATGTGCTCATGCTTCTCACTGGGCGACGGCACCATCACGTGCGAAGGGGGGTTTTCCGATGGGTCTTCTGCATCCGGAACGGTTGTGCGGGTCAGGGACAAAGAGGGAACTGTGCTGATCAAAGGAAAGATGGATGAATTCAGTGAGTTCACCTTTGAAAAGCCTGACAAGCCGTTTGTGGTGGAGTTTGATGCAGGTTCCGGCCACAAAATTGAAATCAAGGGAAAAGACATCGCAGAGTAGCATTTATGGAACTCATCGCCGGGCGGACGGCCCGGCGATGAAAACAATCAGAACTATACAAACGCAAAGGAGTTGAAAATGAAAAAAACAATCGTTCTTCTGGCAGGCCTGGTCATGGTATTGGCAACAGCGGGCCCGGCATTCGCCCATTTTCAGATGATCTACACGCCGGAATCGGCACTGGAAAAAGGCAGAACCATCAGTCTGGACCTGGTTTTCACACACCCGTTCGATGCGGGGCACACCATGGACATGGGAGATAAACCCGAGGAATTCTACGTGGTTCGAAAGGGCAGAAAAACCGATCTTGTGGACAAGCTGAAACCAATGACCTGGAAGGGTCTGACCAACAGCGGCGGCGGCTATGAAACCGAGTACAAGCTCCGGGGAATGGGGGACAATGTGTTCGCCCTGGTCCCGTCTCCGTACTATGAAAAAGAGGAGGACATTTACATCCAGCAGATCACCAAGATGATCGTTAATACGGCCGGGTTTCCCACGGACTGGGACCGTGAATTAGGGCTGCCCGGTGAGATCGTTCCCCTTGACAAACCCTACGCCCTCTGGACCGGGAACGTGTTTCGGGGAGTTGTCAAACGCAACGGCAAGCCGGTCCCACATGCGGAAATCGAAGTGGAGTACCTGAACCACCGGCCGCTGCCGGATCATAACGCGTTTGCCGAAAAAGCAGAAGTTGAGGCCCCGCAGGGCGCATTTGTCACCATGGGTATCAAGGCCAATGTCAACGGGGAGTTCTCCTTCGGGATTCCCAGGGCCGGATGGTGGGGATTCTGTGCTCTCGGCGCAGGGCCGGACACGGAACATAACGGCAAGGAACTGTCCCAGGATGCCGTGATCTGGGTCCAGGCCCGTGACATGAAATAAAAACCGTTTCAAGGAGCGGGCGCGTTCCAGCCGTCCGCTCCTTGAAAAGTGTTCATTGAATCTTACGGAGGGATGACGGATGGAAACACTCGGCACGATTGTAGTGATACTCGTTGTATGCATTGCGGTCTTTTACTTGTACCGGCATTTTGCCGCAAAGTTCAAACAGGCGGAAACACCCTGCGGCTGCGGTGGATGCGCGGGATGTACCCGGGAGAATATTACGGCGGCTTCCGCCGGAATCAATGATCCCTCCGCAGGCACGGACAGGGAAAAAGTTGAATAACCGATTCATTTTACAATTAACAGCAGAAAAGGAACAAAGATGAAAACAGATACAACAGAAAAATTAACGTCACGTAAGAAATTTAAGAAATTGCCGCAGGCCCTGGTTTTCCTTCTCATTGCCGGGGTCACCTTTGTACAGCCTGCCTTGTCCGGGCAGATGTCCAACTTTGAACTCACCGAGCGGGTCCGGCAGCTTGAAGAAAAGCTCAATAAGGATGCAATGCCGGGCGGCTGGGCGGAAAGAGTCACCTTGAGCGGCGCTGTGGAAGTGGAGGCCGGATTCGAGGATATGGATTATGATGATCCGAACGACGAAGATGAAGACGCAAGCGATCTTTCCCTTGCCACTGCTGAACTCGGTGTGGATGCGGATGTGGTGGATCATGTGTCCGGCAGTGTCCTGTTTCTGTATGAAGATGACGAAGATGTGGTGGTGGACGAAGCTTTCATCACCATCAGCGGAGAAGACGTGGTTCCCCTTTATCTCAACGCCGGAAAACTGTATGTCCCGTTCGGAAATTTTGAAACCCATTTTGTCAGTGACCCCATGACCCTGGAGATCGGTGAGACACGGGAAACCGCTGTTACCGCAGGGTATGGGAACGACATGCTCGACATCAGCGCAACCTTGTTCAACGGGGATGTGGACGAGATCGGAGATGACGATCATATTGAAACATGGTCCGCGGCCGCAGCCTTTACGCTTCCTGAAAACCGGGTGCCGGGCCTGGGATTGTCCGCCGGGGCTTCCTATATCTCCAATATTGCAGAGGCGGACGGTCTTGAAGGTGAAATCACCGCTGGTGAACTCGAAGACCATGTGGCCGGTGCCGGGTTTTTCCTGACCGCATCTTACATGGAGCGGTTCTTTTTTCAGGGCGAATACGTAAGTGCTCTTGATGAGTTTCGAGCAGGCGAGCTGAGTTTTGACGGGGGAGAACGTTTCGAGCCGGAAACCTGGAATATCGAGTTCGCATTCAAGCCGGTTGAAAAACTGACCCTGGCCGCCCGGTACGAGGGCGGGGACGATCTCGGCGGCTTTCTGCCGGAAACCGTTTTTGGCGGCTGTGTCTCCTACGATCTTTTTGAAAACACTTCCATAGCACTTGAACTTTTGCAAGGTGAATTTGAAAATGATGATGAAGCAAGGGTTGTGACGGCCCAGCTTGCATTGGAGTTTTAAACCCGGATCCTTGTAGAAAACAGACTGCAGCGTGACCGGCAGGTTCACGAAAAATCGATGAACCTGCCGGTACGCCTTGTTTCTGATATCGAAGTGAACATCGCCAAAGAATCATACCATACAATGGAGAATGTCATCATCCTGATGGTTTCTATGCGGCCGTTTTGCGGATGCTGTTCGGTGTTCGGCGAAGATTTCCACGATCCTTCCCCGGCGGCCCGTCCCGGATCGGTCTTCTTGTCGAAGCGCACCTGGCCTGCGAGTTCATGACCATTGCCCGGTTGGAACAGGTTTGCGCATCAAAGAACGGTCTTTCCATATGTCAAGGCTGAAGCCAGGAATACAGTTCCCACCCCCAGAATGAACAGACCGGATAAAAGGGCGAGCACGCGTTCTCCTGATTCTATCGTCTCCTCCGGCAAAAAGGAGAAAGAGGCTTTTTTTCCCATGATCACCAACACCACCACAAAGGATATGGTAACGGCCATCCCGGCGGACACGAAAACGGACAGGGCAACTCCCAGGTAGGGCAGGCCTAAGGACAGGCAGAACAGCATGATCATAACCACCCCGGGACAAGGGACGATCCCGGCTGAAAATCCCCACACAAGCATGTTTTTTGAAAGAGGTCCCGGGTTTTTCGGTGTTTTGGAGAGCATTTCGGCCAAGGATTTCACCACAACCAGAGCTCCCAGTAAACAAAGCAGGGAGTAGCTTGTAATCCTCGTGATATGTTCGATATCGGAAATCGTGCCGGACACGGTTTTGGAAAGCAAAAAATGAAGCGCCAGTACGGTAAAAACCCCGAACATGCCGTGGAAAAACCCGATCAGGTTTCCCAGTGCCACTCCTTTCCAGACTTCGGGTCTTTCGGACAACATATACCCTGCTGCAAAAGCCTTGCCGTGACCGGGACCGGCGGCGTGGAGCACGCCGTACAGAAACGATACCGCCAGAACACTCAAAAGCGGCAGAATGGATTCTCCGTTTTGAAAGTCCTTTATCAGGCCGGTCATTTTGATTTTAAGTGTTTGCTGAAGCATGGTGATTTTTAGCAACACCGTGCGGTACAAATCCCCCTTCTCACCTGAATCTTTGGGCGTCCCCGTTTGTTTTTGAACCCCCGGGGAGCTGTCTGTAAAAGGGTTGGCGGCCGCGGCCGGGCAGAACAGGACTGAAACGAGCAGAAAAACCGCCATGATAGAAATGGTCTTGTTCATGATTTTTCCTTGAACGTAAACGTGATTTCCTCGGGGGACACCTGGTTGTAATAGTAGGCTTTCTGCTTGTTCCTTTCCACGCTGTATCCGGTATCGAGTTTTTTCGCGTTCTTGAACCGAACCGGGTTTTCAGCCAGGAACACGGAGCAGTAAAAGGATGTATCATAAATGGAGAACTTGACGCTCTTTTTGTTTCCATCCGTTTGAACATGCAAGGGCACCCGGAATGAATAGTAGAGGATCGAGTCTTTGATCCATGCGTGAAAAGCCTTTACGTTCTTCACCTTGAAGTTTCGGCCGTCCATGGAAACATGGCAGAAATAGTTGGTTTTTTTTAAATTATCAAATGCTCCGCTTTTAAGGGCTCTTAACTCGTTGTTTTCGAATTTGCCGTTGCCGTTTCGATCGTACTCGTTGATGCGCATGGCCGAAAACATTTCATCGAATTTCCAGTACACATGAAACCCGGCAAGGCCGTTTTCATCAAACACAGCATCCACTTTTGAATAGATGAACACATGAGGGTGCGGATGCACGGTTTGAAACGACAAGAATAATACCAAAAAAAATAAAAACAAACAGGCTTTGCGCATACAGGCAACGAAGTCCAGGACCCTCCACCGTCTTGCGGACGGATATACATTCCGCCCATTCAAATTCCGCCCGTGGATGGATATGTAAAAACAACCAATCCACCACAATAAAAAATTCAGTCTAAAGCAAGGACGGGATTTTATCAAGGTGGTCTTTTTGTAAGAATGAAAAGAAGGTCTCCATTTCAAGAAACTTCCAGACTTTTTCAGGATACCCCTTATTTTATTTCAAGCGATGGATTCCGTACCTTTTATATTTCTTGCATGCAGGGTTCCGGTTGTGCTATTTTGACCTGTTATGAAACAGTATGTTATAGACGGGCTTAGGCCCGAAGATCATAAAAAGCTTGAAGAGTATCTGGACCGGAATCTGGAGGCCTCCCCCCTCGGGGGGCTTTACTGGCTGCGGCTGGACCGGGAAATCCTGGGTCCTGTGCAGAAATCCCACGAGGAGTGCGCCCCTCATCTTTTTGCGTTGGAGCTGGGGGATACGTATCTGTCGTGCGAGCTTCTCGTCCGGATCAAAAACAACATCAAATGTGACTGCATGGGGTATGCAACGTCCGAGCAGCGGGACTGGCTGATCGAAACCGTCGATTCCATACTCATGGAGCTGAATATAGACCTATGAATACCAGAGGATTGGACGGATGCTGAAACTGATACCCCTTGGCGGGCTCGGGGAAATCGGCCTGAACATGATGGTGGTCGAGTACGAGGACACCATATTTATTATTGACGCCGGGTTGATGTTCCCGGAAGAGTATATGCTCGGGATCGATATCGTGATTCCGGACATGGAATACATCAGGGAGAACCGTTCCAGGGTCAAGGGATTGATCCTGACCCATGCCCATGAGGATCACATCGGGGCGGTGCCGTATCTGCTCAAGGAGGTTTCCATGCCGGTGTACGGTTCCGGTTTCACCCTGAGCGTCCTGAAAAACAAGCTCAACGAGTTCGGTTTTTTCCCCAACGTGGCCTTCAACACGGTAAAGGCGGGAGAACGGATATCAATCGATCCGTTTGAAATTGAATTCATCCAGGTCACCCACAGCACTGTGGGCGGGTACGGACTGGAAATCAAAACCCCTGTGGGGACCATCATTCACACAGGGGATTTCCGGATCAGCCACAGCTCTGAAGAAGAAAAGGGAACGGATATCTCCAAGTTTGCCAAATGCGGTCAGGAAGGGGTTCTTGCTCTTCTGTCGGATTCCACCAACGTGGAGGAAACCGGGTACACCATGTCCGATCACCAGCTGGGGGAGAATCTGGCCAATATCGTGGCGGAAAACGAGGGCCGGGTGATCGTGGCGCTGTTCGCTTCCAACGTGGTCCGGATCCAGCAGATGATTGATATCGCCATCAAAAACCGGCGTAAGGTGGTGTTCAACGGCCGGAGCATCGAGCAGATCGTGGCCATCGCCACCGAGCTGGGGTATTTGAGCTATCCCGAGGACATTGTGCTGGATGTCAAAGAGATCAATGACTGGCCGGACAACGAGGTTCTGATCATTACCACCGGCAGCCAGGGAGAGGCCATGTCCGCCCTTTCCAGAATGGCCACAGGTCTTCACAAGCAGATCAACATCAAGCGGGGCGACAGCGTGATCCTTTCGTCCAAACATATCCCGGGCAATGAAAAAGCCATCTCCAACATTATCAACAAGCTTTACCGGAGGGGGGCGAACGTGGTTTACATCAAGATCGCCGAGGTCCATTCCTCGGGACACGCCCACCAGGAAGAGCTCAAGCTGATGGTTCATCTGACCAAGCCGGAGTATTTCCTCCCCATCCATGGCGAATACCGGCATATGGTGGTCCATGCCCGGCTGGCGGAAAAGCTCGGTGTGGAAAAGGACAAGGCCATTGTGGCCGAGGACGGTAAGATCATCGCATTTGATGAAAACGGCGGCCGGATCGAGGGAAGGGTCCACACCGGAAAAGTGCTGGTGGACGGAAAAGGCATCGGAGATGTCGGCAGGAGCGTTCTTAAAGAGCGGCGGGAGCTGTCCGAGCACGGTCTTGTGATCGTGACCATGATCATTGACGAGGAGACCGGGGTGATCCTTTACGGCCCGGAACTCACTTCCAAGGGATTCGTGTTTAACGCAGCCACCGGATATCTGGTGGACGACGCCCAGTGCGTCATACTCGAAGTGGTCGAGGATATGGCTGCAAGTCTGGAAAACAGTGTCGAAGAGTTGCGCACCCGGATCACAAGGGCCCTGAAACGGTACTTTTCCTTTACCATCAAACGCAAACCCATGATAATGCCGGTGATCATCAAGGTATGAAAAAGGAGCTTCTCGGCATACTCGTCCTGTTCCTGTTTATCCTGACTTCCCTGAGCCTGGTTTCGTACAGCGCCGAAGATCCGTCCTGTTTTCACAATCCGTTCACCGTGCCCGACAACATTCACAACCTGTTCGGCCTGCTCGGAGCGCATCTGTCCGGTATTCTGGTCTTTCTTTTCGGGCTCGGATCTTTCTGGATGCCGGTGTTGCTGCTGACGGCCGCAGTCTGGTATTTGAAGGGCCGGTCCGGACGGGTGATCGCACTGACGTTTCTGGGCGGATTTCTGGTGATCGTCTCCACCGGCGGAATTCTGACCCTGTTTCAGGACACGTATTCTCTTCTGGGCACCCGGTTTTCTTCCGGAGGAGTGATTGCCGTGAACCTGACCGGATTTTTTCTTGCATACACCAATCCGGTGGGCACCGCCATTATCTATCTTTTCTTTCTCATGACCGGCATCGTGCTCACAACCGGGGTTTCGTTTTTTACCCTGCTGGTTCTGGTGAAAAGATGGGTCACAGGGCTTTTCCGATCCATTAAAAAGGATTTTCAGGAAGGAATCTCCTATATCCGGACAGTAAAGGAAAAGCGCAAAGAAGAAGAATATGAGATTGACGTCACCCCGTCTGACTCCAAACAGCGGAAAAGTGGCGGAAAAAAGACAAAACAACTTCCCGGGCCCGAATCCGCACAAGCGGAGAATGAAGAGGAAAACGGGGAAACCGAACCTTTGATCAAGGCGAAAACGTTTGATCAGGACCCGGAAGCGGCGTTTGATGTGAACCTGGACGACATCCGCGAGCACAGGGATTTCCTGCTGCCGAGCCTGTCCTTTCTGAACGATAAGCAGCAGGTGGCCAACACCGTGGACACGGAAAAGCTCAAGGAAAAGAGCCGGATTTTAAAGGAAAAGTTCAGTGACTTCAATATCACCGGCGAGGTGGTGGAAATCATTCCCGGCCCGGTGATCACGACCTTTGAATACCGGCCGGCTCCGGGCATCAAGATCAGCAAGATCGTGAATCTTTCAGACGACCTGGCCCTGGCCCTGAGCGCGGTGGGGATCCGGATCCTGGCCCCGATCCCGGGAAAAGACGTGGTGGGCATCGAGATTCCCAATGATGCGCGGGAGAACGTGATCCTGAAAGAGCTGATCAATTCCAGGGAGTTTGCCGAATCCGAATCAAAGCTCACCCTGGCGCTCGGCAAGGATATTACCGGAAGGCCGGTGGTGGCGCCCATGGATTCCATGCCCCATCTCCTGATTGCCGGAGCCACAGGCACCGGGAAGAGTGTCGGGCTGAACGCCATGATCATCAGCCTGATTTACAAGGCCACGCCTGATGAAGTCAAGTTCATCATGATCGACCCCAAGCGGATCGAGCTGTCGGTCTATGATGATATTCCCCATTTGATCAGCCCGGTGGTCACGGACATGAAAAAGGCCACAAACGCACTTTTCTGGGCGGTCCGGGAGATGGAGAGGCGGTATGAACTGCTGGCCCGGACCGGTACACGCAATATCGACCAGTACAACCGGTTTGTGGATGAAAAAAGGCAAGAGCTGGAAAAGAACGGTTACAATGATCGTGCGGATGCAGCTGATGCGGACGGGGAGGGTGCACAGATCCTGAAGGAAGAGGAAGATCCGGAAGAGTTTGAAAAGCTTCCCTTTATCGTGATCATCGTGGATGAGTTTGCCGATCTGATGATGGTCTCCTCTAAGGATGTGGAATCTGCGCTGACCCGGCTTGCCCAGATGGCCCGGGCTGCGGGCATGCACCTGATCCTGGCCACCCAGCGGCCGTCCGTGGATGTACTCACCGGTATCATCAAGGCCAATTTTCCCACCCGGATTTCCTTCCAGGTTTCCTCCCGGACCGATTCAAGGACCATCCTCGACTCCAACGGTTCTGAAAAGCTTCTGGGCAGAGGGGATATGCTCTTTCTGCCGCCCGGGACGGGAAAACTCCAGCGTATCCAGTGCGCGTTCATCTCGGAAAAGGAAATCGAGAAGGTCACAAAATTTCTCAAAAAGCAGAGAAAGCCGAACTACGTGGAAGACGTGACAGTGAAGCAGGATGATGATACCGCAAACACCATTGACGAGGCCGACTATGACGAGAAGTATGACGAGGCAGTGGCGCTTGTCACCCGGACGAGGCAGGCCTCCATCTCCAGTGTCCAGCGGCACCTGCGGATCGGGTACAACCGGGCGGCACGGATCATCGAGGTAATGGAGCAGGAGGGCGTGGTGGGGCCGTCGGACGGGTCAAAGCCCAGGGAGGTCCTGGTGAGAAGCCATGACGATTGATTTTGTGTTTGCCTCAAAAATCAAGGGGTTTATGCCGGATCATGAAGCCGGAAGGCTGTACGAGCTCACCCTTTCGGCTGCGGAAAAAGGACCCGTACTGGAAATCGGCTCCTACTGCGGCAAATCCGCCTACTTTATCGGGGCGGCCTGCAGGGAAAAGAGGAGTGTGCTTTTTTCAGTGGATCACCACCAGGGCTCTGAAGAGCAGCAGCCGAAAGAGGAATTTTTCGACCCGGAGCTTCTGGATACAAAAAAGAATCGTATCGATACATTCCCGTTTTTCCGGCAGACCCTTGAGCGGGCCGGTCTCGAGGATACGGTGATACCGGTGGTAGCGGACTCAAAGACGGCCGGCCGGATGTGGGCCACTCCGCTTTCCATGGTGTTTATCGACGGCGGCCATTCCCTCGGGGCTGCGGTTGCCGATTACCATACCTGGCAGAGGCACATTGTGAATGGCGGACTGCTGGTGATCCATGATATCTTTTTTCACCCGGAGGAGGGCGGACAGGCGCCGAGAAAGGTGTATGAAACCGCGCTTGATTCCGGCCTGTATGAACCCCTTGATATGACCGGAACTCTGGGCGCACTCAGGCGTCTTTGATGAAATACAGCACAAGGCTTTTGCCGAGCAAAGGATCCAGGAGTTTTTCCACTGTCCTTGTCACTTGGGGCTTTTTCATTATATCCCATACAAGAAACCGGTGGTAGAGATTGACAGCCGCTGAATCTTTCCGGTTGCACCCCACAAGGCATTTGAGCCACCAGAAGGGCGCGTGAAGGCTGTGGGCATGACCGGTGTCCACATGTTTTGCCCCCAGGCGTTCGATCATTGCAACCAGCTCTTTTTTCCGGTAGATCCGTATATGGCCGCCGCTTGCAGATGAATATTCTGTGGACAGCATCCAGCACAATTTTTCCGGGACATATTTCGGGACACTGACAGCGAGAATTTTTCCCGGTTTCAACACCCGCAACAGCTCCCGGACAGCCTGTTCATCCCGGTCGATGTGTTCCAGCACTTCAGAGCAGATCACCGTATCAAAGCTTTCCGTCTGGAACGGAAGTTGTCGTATGTCTGATGCGGCAAGCCCGGCACCGGCTGCGGAAAAATCGTTCATGTATCTGTGAACGTCAAGCTTTTCCCTGGTTTGTAAAAGGTCTTGAAAACTTTTGTCCGATCCGGCACACCACACCCCCTGTCTGCCGCAAACGGCGGCTGTATGGCGCCCTTGGCCGCACCCCATGTCCAGAATCCGGTCGCCCGGCGCAAAGGGGATTTTTTCAAGATCGATCGTAATCACTGATGACCTCTTTGTATGCCTGAACAGTATTTATTGCGGTATTTTCCCAGGTGAACTCGCTTGTAATCCGTTTGTATCCGGCCTCTGCAAGGGAATCCCGTTTCCCTGAATCGTCGAGAAGCTCGACGATGGCTTCTTCCAGCGCCTTTGCATCTCCGGGCGGCACCAGCTTTGCCGCGTTTCCGGTGACCTCGGGAAGCGCTCCGCCGGTGGTGCAGATCAACGGGGTGCGGCAGGCCATGGCCTCGCCTGCAGGCAGTCCGAATCCTTCGTACAGGGAGGGGACCACGGCAATGGCGGCTCTTGCATATTCTTCAAGGAACCGCTCGTGTTCGATCCTTCCGGTGAACGTGATATGCTTTTTCAGATCAAGCGTTTTGACAAGTTTTTCGATTCCCCCTTTTTTCTTCGGGGTCCCGATGACGACCAGTTTCATGGACCGTTTCCGCAAGACCGATTTCATGGCCCATAGAAGATGGTACAATCCCTTGAGGGGTGTGTCCGCGCTGTTGGTGACAATCACCCTGCCTTTTTCCCGTCTGATGTGATCGAGGGGATGAAAATGGCGGGTGTTGATGCCGATGGGAACGGAGGTGAACCGGTTCTCATCGATGCCGAATTGTCTTGAAATATCCTGTTTGGAAAATTCGGATACGGTGAGGATCCGGGGCAGCCGTCTGGCCACGTACTTCTGCATGCCGATGAACGAGTACCACCTGAGATGCTTGAGTTTTTTGAAATAGGAGCGGGTGCTTTGAACGGCGATTTTCCGGTCCACGGTAATGGGATGGTGGATGGTGGCGCAGACCGGTAACCGTCTGGCCACGGACAACATGGAGTAGGCCAGGCACTGGTTGTCATGGATAATGTCGTATCGGTCTTCTCTGCCCCTGAGATAGCTATTGGCCCGCATGCCGAAGGTCATGGGTTCCGGATAGCCCATGGTGGAAACGCCGAGCCATTCGATGATATTGATCGGATCTTTAAGTTCCCGGGGGTGAGGGGTGCGGAACAGATCGTTCGGATTGTACAAATCCAGTGTCTGCAGCATGGTGAGTTTGCTGCCCGGATCCAGGATCGGGGTCGGCGGTCCGGATATGATTTCCACACTGTGGCCCAGATCGGTCAACGCCTTGGAAAGATGGCGGATGTATACCCCCTGTCCTCCGCAGTAGGGGTTGCTTCTGTAACTGATCAGTCCGATTCGAAGTCTGGAATTCATTTTGAAAGGCTTGTCAAGATGATGATGGTGCGCCCGGCTGGACTCGAACCAGCGATCTTCGGCTTCGGAGGCCGAC
>CAYFVA010000032.1:10237-15818 GCA_964346265.1 uncultured Desulfobacterales bacterium | reverse complement strand
GGAATCCTATTTTCATAACACCCTCTTGCGTTTTGGGTTTCAGCCGACGCTTGAATCAACCGATTTTTACGACGCGCACAGGACAATAAAAATCTCCTGTTTTCGGACAATGGAGCCTTTCCATGAAACAAGCGCCTTGTTTTTCTATAGCCCCTGACCGTATGAGACAAAACCGACCTTTTGTTTAATAAGATGTCACTCCGCACAGCCGTGCTTACTGCTCTCTTTGATGAACCATACACAAAAATTGTATGTGGGGCAAGGCAGGAATGGTCGTCTTGTTTGGTATAAAAAGGCGGGAGTAAAGCCCGGAAGCCTTTGCGGCTTCCGGGCGGAGGACTGTTTTGGTTGTTATCCGATTCCGCCGAATGCGATATTCAGGATCATGACGAGCAGTGCCACGGATACGAATACGTATTTGGCGTAGGGTTCGAACCATTTGCCGAGGCGTTTGACCGCGTTTTTGTTGATTTCCGCCCGGGCCTTGTCCGCCCCGAAGATCCAGAAAAAGACCACTGCGGACACCAGGGCGCCGAAGGGCAGGACATAGACCGTTGCGATATCCGCCCACAGGCCGAACCGGGCCATGTTGGTATCCAGGGGCAGTCCGATGACAAATGCGACCAGGGTCAGCACGATCACCGCCCATGTCCGGGACATGCCGAGTTTGTCCATGAATCCTTCCACTGCCGGTTCAAGCATGCTCACGGAAGAGGAAAAACCTGCGAACACAACGGAAAGGAAAAACAGGATACCGAATATATAGCCGCCCGGCATCTGGTCAAACACATTGGGGATGGTCACGAACAAAAGGCCGGGGCCGGCTGCCGGGTCAAGGCCGAAGGCGAACACGGCCGGGATGATGGCGAACGCTGCAAGGAGGGACGCGATAAAATTGAACAGCACGGTCTGTATGGAGGCCGACGGGATGTCGGTATCGTCCCGTGCGTAACTTCCGTAGACCAGCATGGTGGCACCGCCCAGGCTCAGGGTGAAAAACGCCTGTCCCAGGGCCATGACCCAGGTTTCGGTTTCCGCAAGCTTGGCCCACTCCGGCACGAACATGTATGCAAGGCCGTCCCCTGCACCGGGAAGGGTGACCGACCGGATCAGCAGGATCACCAGGATACTGAAAAGAACCGGCATCATGATTTTGTTCGCCTTTTCGATTCCTCTCTGCACCCCGAAAAGCACGATCCCCATGGTGCCGAGCACGGCTGCCGCGTGCCAGCCGATGGTTTCACCGGTTCCGGTGAATGTGCCGAAGTACTCGGGGATGTTCATGGTGCTGAAGGCCCCGGTCACGGACAGGACAAAGTATTTCAACAGCCACCCGATCACTATGGCGTAGAATATGTACACGGCAAACACCGCCAGTACCGGGATGAACCCCAGGGCCGCTCCCAAACCGCCGGTTCCTTCCTTTCTGGATTCAAACACGTTCTTGAATGCGCCGATGGCTCCTTTTCTCTGGCTTCGTCCGAACGCCCATTCCTCCATCAGACCGACGCTGGCGATGCAGAACACGAACAACAAGTACGGAATCAGAAAGGCGGCTCCCCCGTACTCGCCCATGCGCCATGAAAAAAGCCAGATATTTCCAAGGCCGATGGCCGATCCCACACTGGCCAGTATAAATCCCATTTTTCCGGTCCATCTTTCTCTTTGCATATAAGCTCCTATCCTAGTTGTTTACGGCTGTCGGAAATACGAATACACATTTTGGCTCTTGTCTTATTATTTCCGACGGCCTGAATTTCGGACGGCCTGGACCACATCTGCATAACCCAAAAGAATCCGGCCATTTACCACCCATTCACAGAATTGACATCTTACAAAAAGAGCGGAATGTCAAGAAAAAAATCCTGGCAATAATGAGGTATTGCATGCCGGAAACATGCATGGATTCCGGCATGCAGAGGATGGGCGTGGATGGTAAAGAAATCAGCCGATTTGCGCGTAAAAGTCGTTGCCCTTGTCATCCACGATGATAAAGGCGGGAAAGTCCTCCACCGTGATCATGAAGACCGCTTCCATGCCGAGCTCTTCATATTCCACAAGCTCGACATTCTTGATGCAGTCCCGTCCGAGCCGGGCGGCAGGGCCGCCGGGTGATCCAAGATAGAATCCCCCGTAGGTTTTGCAGGCATCCGTGACCTGCTGTGACCGGTTTCCCTTGGCCAGCATGATCATGGAGGCCCCTTCCTTCTGGAACTCGGGCACATACGGGTCCATCCGGCCGGCCGTGGTGGGCCCGAAAGAACCGGAAGCCTGTCCGGCAGGGGTTTTGGCCGGGCCTGCGTAGTAGATGATGTGGTTTTTGATATAATCGGGAAGGCCTTCCCCCCGGTCCAGACGCTCCTTGAACTTGGAATGGGCGATGTCCCTTGCCACGATGATCCTGCCGGACAGCAGCAGCCTTGTGGAGACCGGATACCGGCTGAGCTGTGCCCGGATTTCGTCCATGGGCCGGTCCAGGTCCACTTTTACCGCCTCCTCCATGGCAGGTTCCTGTTGAGGCAGATATCTGGACGGATCATCCTCGAGTTTTTCCACAAAAAGCCCGTTTTCAGTAATTTTGGCCTTGATCTGCCGGTCCGCGCTGCAGCTCACCCCGACCCCCACGGGACATGACGCCCCGTGCCTGGGAAGCCGGATCACCCGGACATCCAGGGCAAAGTGTTTTCCGCCGAACTGGGCGCCAAGGCCCAGCGCCTGTGCCCGTTCCATCACTTTCTCTTCGATCTGCGGATCCCGGACGGCATGGCCGGTGATGTCCCCTTTTTCCGGAAGAGAATCCAGATACCGGGCCGATGCCAGTTTCACCGTCTTGAGGTTGGCTTCGGCAGAGGTCCCGCCGATCACGAACGCGATGTAATAGGGCGGACAGGCCGCCGTTCCGAGAGACTTCATCTTTTCGGTGAGAAAATCCACAAGTCCGTCCCCGGAGTTCAGCACCGCCTTGGTCATCTGGTAGAGGAAGGTCTTGTTGGCGGACCCGCCCCCTTTGGCCATGAACAGGAACTTGTATGCATCCCCCTGGACCGCGCTGATGTCGATCTGGGCCGGGAGATTGCATTTGGTGTTCTGCTCGTCGAACATATTGAGCGGCGCGTTCTGGGAATACCGCAGATATCCTTGAGTGTAGGCATCAAACACGCCCTTGGAGAGCATCTTTTCATCATCCCCGCCGGTCCATACCTGCTGTCCCTTTTTGCCCATGACAATGGCCGTGCCCGTATCCTGGCACATGGGATACACCATGTCCGCGGAGATCACCGCATTTTTCAAAAGCTCCAGGGCCACGTACCGGTCGTTGTCTGATGCATCCGGATCATCCACGATGGCCTTGAGTTTCCGGAGATGGTCCGGCCGGTACTTGTGGGCCACATCGGTGAACGCCCGCCTGGACAGTTCGGCAAGCCCCTCCGGGTCCACCTTGAGCATCTTTTTTCCTTCGAACTCGCCTGTGGATACGTATTGGTCCGACACCAGTGTATATTCAGTTTCATCCCCCTTGAGGGGGAACATGGTTTCAAATTTGAATTCCGTCATGATCATCTCCGTTTGGCAAACGCCATTTTCCGTCTGAGATACGCGATCCGGGTCTGGTGGGGCAGATCCTTGGGGCAGTAGTCCTCGCACCCCAGAAGCGTCATACACCCGAATACCCCGTCGTCGTCCCCGATGATGTCATAAAACTCTTCGTCGGACCGTTTGTCCCTCGGATCCACCGCGTACCGGGCCAGCCGCATGAAACCGGCCGCTCCCAGAAAATCGTCCCGCATCCGGCGGGTGGCGCAGGCGGACAGGCACACGCCGCATTCCACGCAGCGTTCCAGCTCGTAGATCTCGTCCGCCGTGTCCGGGTCCATGGTCTCTTCGAGCTTGTCCAGATCCACGTTGTCCACATGCTTGTCATGGATCCACGACTCCACACGCTCGCTCATGGCCCGGAACACCTTGCCCGTATTCACGGAAAGATCGCCGATCAGCTCGAACCCGGGAAGGGGCAGAAGCTTGATCACGCCGTCCGGGTAGTTGGCCGTGAGCGTCCGGCAGGCAAGGCCGGGCGCGCCGTTGATGACCATGCCGCAGGAGCCGCATATGCCGGCCCGGCAAACAAAATCGAACTGGAGAGACGGATCCTGGTATTCCCGGATCTCGTTCAGCGCGATGAATATGGTCATACCAGGGGCTTCCTTGACCCGGTAGGTTTTCATTTTCGGTGTGTCCCCTTTGACCCGGGGATTGTATCTGAGTATCTCAAAGGTCAGTGTCCTGACCCTCTCCTGTATATCCTGTTTGTCCTTCTGTTCCTGCTTGTCCTTTACTGCCTGCTCAACCATTATTTAAACCCCCTGCCTACTCGTTCATTCCTGCCGGTGAATTTCGCCGGTATATCAATGGGATTGATTATTTCCTGTATCTCGAACCGATCCGCGTCCGGGTTCTCCTGTTTCACGGTTTCGATCTCCTCGATCCGCTTTTCCGTATCCGGATGGGAAATGATATTGTCCACCCCGTATCCCCTGGATGCCGGGGGCATCTCCATCTTCATCACGTCAAGCGGCTCGTAACTCACCTCGGGAAGGTCTTTGTTTTCCTCTTTCCATGTGGTCAGCGTCCGGTTCAGCCAGTCCCTGTCGTTCCGTTCCGGGTAATCTTCCCTTGCATGGGCGCCGCGGCTTTCGGTCCTCAGCTGCGCGCCGTATGCCGCACACTGGGCAAGCTTGATCATCTTGGGCACCCGGATGGCCTCCACAAGCTCCGGATTGGAAGAGCTGATCCGGTTTCGAAGCGCAATGTTTTTTGCCCGCCGGTTGAGGACTTTGAGCTCTTCCACCGCCTTTGCAAGATCGTCTCCGTTCCGGAAAATGCCCACCTTGTCCATCATGATCTGCTGCATTTCCTTTTTCAGCTCGAACGGGTTTTCCCCGGCATCCCGGTTGATGAGATCCGAAATCATGTTCTCCTGCTTTTTCATGGCCCGTTCCACTGTTTTGGTGGAAACACTGATGGAGTTTTCCGCGCAGTAGTCCGCCACGTACTCTCCCACGATCATGCCGGCCACCACGGTCTCCGCCACACTGTTGCCGCCGAGCCGGTTGAACCCGTGCATGTCCCAGCAGGCAGCCTCGCCCGCAGAGAAAAGACCTGCAAGTTCAGTGGACTCGCCTGTGTGCCTGGTGCGGATCCCGCCCATGGAGTAGTGCTGGGTGGGCCGGACCGGTATGTACTCTTCTGCCGCATCGATCCCGAGAAAGTAATCACAGATCTCTTTTACTTCCCGCAGATTCTTTTCAATGTGTTCCCGGCCCAGGAGCGTGATGTCCAGCCACAGGTGATCCCCGTACGGAGAGGAAACCCCCTTGCCCTTTCTCATGTGTTCGGTCATGCGCCTCGAGACCACGTCCCTGGAGGCAAGCTCCTTTTTCTCGGGCTCGTACTCGGGCATGAACCGGTGGCCGTCCTTGTCCAGAAGAAGGCCCCCGTCTCCCCGGCACCCTTCGGTGGTGAGAATTCCCACCGGCACGATGGCCGTGGGATGAAACTGGACCGCCTCCATGTTGCCCAGCGG
>CAYFVA010000032.1:0-10137 GCA_964346265.1 uncultured Desulfobacterales bacterium | reverse complement strand
CCTTTTCTCACCCGGCTCCAGGGCACCCCCCAGGCACAGAGCTGCCGGATGGCCTTGGGCGCCGTGTTCACGAACATCCGGGCCACGTCCTGGTCACATCCCCAGTCGCTTCCCTTGACTGTATCGGCAAAGTGCACATCCTCGTTGTCGCCTTCTCCCTTGATGCAGGCGCCGAGACTTGCCTGCATGCCGCCCTGGGCCGCTGCAGAATGGGACCGCTTGGCCGGTATCAGGGACAGCACAATGGTGTCATATCCTCTCTGTTTCGATGCGATGGCCACCCGCAGTCCGGCAAGACCGCCGCCGATGACCAGTGAATCCGTATATATGATTTTCATCCATCACCCCGTTATAATTGTCTGTTCAATGGTTGTCCGCTGCGTTGAATAGTGTTCACCCACCTTGTCCCTGTGCCGGAACCCGATGATCATGAAGACCAGAAGGGACAATACGCCCAGTGTCAGGAAAAACACGGTGGCCCGCTTTTTGAACTTCTGCAGCTTTTCTCTTGATTTTCTGGCATCCTTGCCGACAAACCAGCCCCATTTCATGCAGAGCCGGTACAGCCCGATGGCCGCGTGCAGTTCCACGCACACCAGAAGCACAAGGTACAGCGGCCACATGGTGGAGGAAAACACCCGGTCCGCGGAAATATACGGATCGATATGCGGGTGGGTCAACATAATGAACAGATGAACCGAACCTGCGAAAAACATGATAAAGCCGGTGACCACCTGGTAATACCAGAGGTTGGTATCTGAATGGTTCATCATTTTCATCTGATTGCGGATTATTTTGTGCTGCCTGTAGTTAATGGGGAATTTGCGCAGCCCCAGGGCGGCATGGACGACAAACAGCGTGTAGATTCCAATTACGGCAAAAACCACCGCAATGGGGTACCCCTGGCCGGACGGGGAGAGAAATGCAAGCTCCATCATCTTTGCCACGAAATTGAAAGAGCCGACTCCCAAAAGAATGCTCGCCACCAGCAGCATGTGTACCCACATGAAAATTCCCAGCACAAGGCCGGTGCCGCTCTGGGCGAGATCCAGCCATGCAGGGATCCTGCTCTTTTTTGTACCGGTTTCTGTTACCAGATTTTCCATCTATCCTCCTAAACGTTTACATAGCCTTTTGTGTAAAGTATCCCGTAATCTTGCCATATCAGGATCAAAATACTTCAAGGCAGGTTTCTCCGATTTTGCCTAAGTTTTCACACACATGGATCCCGTTTTGGCGGAACGCCTCGACCTTTGCCGCACCTGTACCACTGCCGCCGCTGATGATGGCGCCGGCATGGCCCATCCTCCTGCCCGGCGGGGCGGTCAGGCCGGAAACAAAGCCCACCACGGGTTTGGTGACGTTCTCCTTGATGTATTCAGCCGCCTTTTCCTCGGCGTTTCCGCCGATCTCTCCCACCATGACGATGGCCTCGGTTTCCGGATCCGCCTGGAAGGCCCCGAGGGTGTCGATAAACGAAGTCCCGTTTACAGGATCCCCGCCGATGCCGATGCAGGTGGACTGGCCCAGGCCTTTTTTGGTGAGCTGGTCCACCACCTCGTAGGTGAGGGTCCCGGATCTGGAGACCACGCCCACATTCCCCTTTTTATGAATGTTTCCGGGCATGATGCCCACCTTTGCCTCGTCCGGGGTAATGATCCCGGGACAGTTGGGCCCGATGAGCCGGCAGTTTTTGGTTTCAAGGAAATGTTTCACACGGATCATGTCGAGTATGGGAATTCCTTCGGTGACCGCCACGATCACACCGATCCCGGCGTCCGCCGCTTCCATGACCGCGTCCGCGCCGAACGGGGGCGGCACGAAAATCAGGCTTGCGTTGGCCCCGGTCTCTTTCACTGCCTCGCGGACCGTGTTAAACACCGGAACGTCATCCATTTTCTGCCCCCCTTTGCCCGGGGTGACCCCGGCCGCCACATGGGTGCCGTAGCCTATGCACTGGCGGGCGTGAAACTTTCCTTCGTTGCCGGTAATCCCCTGCACAACCACTTTTGTATCTTTGTTCACGTATATACTCAAAACGGATATCTCCTTTAATTTACCGCTGCAGCGATCTTTTGGGCAGCGTCGGTCAGATCGTCGGCTGTGGTCAGTTTCAGGCCGGATTCGGCCAGGATCTTTTTGCCCTCTTCCACGTTGGTGCCTTCCATCCGGACCACCACCGGGACATTAAGCCCGGTGCTCCTGGCCGCCTCGACCACGCCGTCTGCAAATATGTCGCACCTCAGAATGCCGCCGAAGATATTGATCAGGACCGCCTTGACCTTTTCATCGGAAAGGATGATCCGGAACGCGTTTTCCACCATCTCTGCGGTGGCGCCGCCGCCCACATCCATGAAGTTGGCGGGCTCGGCTCCTGCATTCTTGATGATGTCCATGGTGGCCATGGCAAGGCCTGCCCCGTTCACGATATTGCCCACGTTACCGTCCAGGTTGATGTAGTTGAGGTTGTATTCGGACGCGGCCACTTCAAGGGGATCTTCCTCGTCAAGATCCCGAAGCTCCACAAGATTTTTGTGCCGGAACATGGCATTGGAATCGAAATCCACCTTTGCGTCCAGGGCCAGAACCTCGTCTTCCGACGTGAGGACCAGGGGGTTGATCTCCACAAGAGAACAGTCGTTTTTCACGAAAAACTCGTACAGGTTGCCGAGCATCTTCATGAACGGTTTCATGGCCGCCGAAGGAAGACCCAGGCCGAAAGCCGTCTCTCTGAGCTGGTACGGAGAGATCCCCATCAGAGGATTCACGTACACCCGGATGATCTTTTCCGGGGTTTTTTCCGCCACTTCCTCGATGTCCATGCCGCCGCTCTTGCTTGCCATGATCACGACACTTGCCGTTTCCCGGTCCACCAGCAGGCTCAGGTACAGTTCTTTTTCAATGTTCTGACCCGCTTCGATGAGGAGTTTTTTCACCTCTTTGCCTTCGGGCCCGGTCTGGTGGGTCACCAGGTTCATGCCGAGCATGTCTCTGGCAAAGGATTTGACCTCTTCTTCGCCGGATGCGAGCTTGACGCCGCCGCCCTTGCCCCTGCCGCCGGCATGGATCTGGGCCTTGACCACCACGGGCCGGCCGCCTAAACTCTGAGCGGTCTTGACCGCCTCTTCTTCGGAGAAGGCCGCAGCTCCTTCAGGGACGGGAACGCCGTACTCTTTGAACAGTTCCTTTGCC
Organism: uncultured Desulfobacterales bacterium; assembly: GCA_964346265.1. Taxonomy (GTDB): domain Bacteria; phylum Desulfobacterota; class Desulfobacteria; order Desulfobacterales; family Desulfobacteraceae; genus JAIPEK01. The sequence goes on along the minus strand of CAYFVA010000032.1, from coordinate 6,945 downwards.
TGGTATTCATGTATTTTCATAAAAAACCCTTCGCTTTTTTGATTTCATATATATGACAAAATCTCTTCTGCCGCAGCAGAAGGAGATATCAACTCCTTTTCCACCTGTTCGGAAATCTTCGGGATTTTCCGTTTTACCGTCTCGTTTTCATACAGCCTCTGCTTGAGGCCGTCTTCCACCATGGTCCACATCCAGTCCAGGGCCTGCTGCCGCCGCCTTTGACCGAATTCCCCGGTGTCCTCCATGATCCGCCGGTGATCCTGAACCGTGTCCCAGACATCGGCGGTGCCGCCCTCGGTCACGGAGCTGCAGGTGAGCACCGGCGGGGTCCAGGACCGGGAAGAGGGCATTACCAGGTGAAGAGCGGTTTCATACTCCTTGCGGGCCCGCTCGGCCCGCTCCAGGTTGTCCCCGTCCGCCTTGTTGATGGCAACGGCGTCCGCCACCTCCAGGATGCCCCGCTTGATACCCTGAAGCTCGTCCCCGGCCCCTGCAATGAGAAGGGCCAGAAAAAAGTCCACCATGGTGGATACCCGGGTTTCACTCTGGCCCACGCCCACGGTTTCCACCATGACCACGTCATAGCCCGCAGCCTCGCAGATCAGCATGATCTCCCTGGTTTTGGCGGCCACGCCGCCCAGGGTATCTCCGGCCGGAGAGGGACGGATAAACGTATTTTCATGGGCGGCAAGCTTTTCCATCCGGGTTTTGTCCCCGAGGATGCTGCCGCCGCTTCTGCGGCTGGTGGGATCCACGGCCAGCACCGCCACCCGGTTGCCCTGGCCTGCCAGATAAAGTCCCAGGTTTTCGATAAAAGTGCTCTTGCCCACGCCGGGTACGCCTGTGATCCCGAAGCGAACGCTTTTCCCCGAATACGGAATCACCTGTTCGATGATCCTTGATGCCAGCCTCCGGTCCGAAGGAAGCGTGCTTTCCACCAGGGTGATGGTCTTGGCGATCACCCGGCGGTTGCCGCTGAAGATGCCGTCCGTGTAAAATTCGAGATTTTGTTCCTGCATCACCTACGCTTCTACCAGATTCAGGGTTCGATTGGCGGATTCGGTGACGGAAAAGCCGGGTCCGAATATATCATCGGCCCCTGCCTTGCGCAGAAACTCATAGTCACCCGGCGGAACGATGCCGCCCACCACGATCTTGATGTCCGACGCCCCTTCTTTGGCAAGGGCGTCCACAAGAGACGGCACCAGGGTTTTGTGCCCTGCTGCGAGACTGGACACGCCCACCACGTGGACATCGTTTTCAATGGCCATCCGGGCCACTTCCGCAGGGGTCTGGAACATGGGGCTCAGATCCACGTCAAACCCGAAGTCCGCATACGCCGTGGCGATGACCTTGACTCCCCGGTCATGCCCGTCCTGGCCCATCTTGGCCAGCAGGATTCTCGGGCGTCTCCCCTTTTTCTCTTCAAACTGCAGGGTTCTTTCCCGCAACGCATCCAGAACGCCCTTGTCCGCGGTTTCGGATGCATACACGCCTGAGATGCACTGGGTGGTGGCCACGAACCGGCCGAACACCTTTTCCATGGCATCGGTGATCTCACCCGCCGTGGCCCGGGCCCGTACCGCAGGCAGGCATGCCGCCAGCAGGTTCTCCCCGTTTTCCGCCGCTTTGGTGATGTCGGCCAATGTCTTTTCCACTTGCACGGAATCCCGGTCCTCCCGGATCTGTTTGAGTCTGTCCACCTGTTCCCGGCGGACCTCGTCCGCGACTTCCCGGACCTCGATCTCCTCTTCGTCTTCCACCTGGTACTTGTTCACCCCGACAATAACATCCTGTCCCTGGTCGATCCGGGCCTGTCGTCTTGCCGCCACTTCCTCGATGCGCATTTTGGGCATGCCCGACTCGATGGCCTTGGCCATGCCGCCGAGATCCTCGATTTCAGAGATGATCTCTCTTACCTTTTCCACGATGCTCTGGGTCAACGACTCCACATAGTACGATCCCCCAAGCGGGTCCACCACGTCACAGACCCTGGATTCTTCCTGCACGATGATCTGGGTATTCCTGGACACCCGGGCCGAAAGTTCCGTGGGAAGACCCACCGCCTCGTCGAAGCTGTTGGTGTGCAGCGACTGGGTGCCGCCGAGTACGGCGGACATGCATTCGAGCGTGGTCCGAACGATATTGTTGTACGGATCCTGCTGGGTGAGGCTCCACCCGGAGGTCTGCACATGGGTCCGGAGCATCTTCGACTTGGGATCCTTGGGGTTGAACCGGCCCATGAGTTCGGACCATAAAAACCGCGCCGCCCGCAGCATGGCAATGTCCATGAAAAAGTTCATGCCGATGCCGAAAAAGAAAGACAACCTCGGTGCGAACGAATCGATGTCCATGCCCGCATCCAGCGCCGCCTTGACGTACTCGAGCCCGTCAGCCAGGGTAAACGCCGTCTGGAGGACCGAATCAGCCCCTGCTTCCATCATGTGGTACCCGCTGATGCTGATGGTGTTAAACTTGGGCATGTTTCCCGAACACCAGGCAATGATATCGGAAATGATCCGCATGGAGGGTCCCGGCGGATAAATATACGTGTTTCTCGTCAAATACTCCTTGAGGATGTCGTTCTGGATGGTGCCCCTAAGGTCTTCATGGGCCACCCCCTGCTCCTCGGCCGCCACGATGTAGCCGGCCAGAATCGGCAGAACCGCGCCGTTCATGGTCATGGAGACCGACATCTTGTCCAGGGGGATTTCGTCGAACAGGATCTTCATGTCTTCCACCGAATCGACCGCTACTCCGGCTTTTCCCACATCACCGGAAACCCGTGGGTGATCCGAGTCATACCCCCGGTGGGTGGGCAGGTCGAATGCCACGGAAAGGCCTTTCTGGCCGGCGGCCAGATTTTTCCTGTAGAATTCATTGGATTCCTTTGCCGTGGAGAAACCGGCATACTGGCGGATCGTCCAGGGCCTGCCCGTGTACATGGTGGCCCTGGGACCCCGGACAAAAGGATCGAATCCCGGCAGCGAGCCCATGAACTCCACCTTCTCGAGATCCTCTTCCGTGTACAGCGGCTTGGTTTCAATGCCTTCGGGAGTCATTTTTTTCAGCGTGTCAGGGGACTTGCCCCTGAGCTCTTTTTCGGCGAATTTCTCCCAGTCTTTGATATCAGGTTTGTCAGCCATTTTCATACCCCTCTTTGTTGTGGGTTTCAATCCTCTTTCTGGCACAGTTCCACCAGCACTCCCGCGGTGGATTTGGGATGCAGAAAGGCGATTCTGGCGCCGCCTGCGCCTTTGCGGGGTGTCTCGTCAATAAGCCGTATCCCTTTTTCCCTGAGTTCTTCGAGGGCGGCATCTATGTCTTTGACCCGAAAAGCGATGTGCTGCATCCCCTGACCCTTCTTTTCAATGTATTTGGCCACCGGCCCGTCAGGGGTTGTTGATTCAAGCAGCTCGACCTCGCTTTCTCCGACAGGGAAAAACGCGGTGGTCACTTTCTGCTCCTCCACCGTTTCGGTTCCCTGAAAATCAAGTCCGAGTACATCGGTCCAGAAGTTTTTTCCTTCATCGATACTGTTTACTGCAATTCCTAAATGATCGATCTTTTCAATTTTCATACCCTCCCCCTGAATGAACAAATTTGAATTCAAATTATCAATATAGTGGGAGCAAAAGCATAAAGTCAACCAGATTTTTACACCGGATTCATATTGACTTTTTTTACCGATTTACCTATGCTGTCGCATAAAAAATGCACTTCAGGAAACCATCATGAAAAACGAAACCATACTGATCATTGACGACGACATATATATAAGAGACAGCCTGACTGCCTATTTTGAAGATATCGGCTACCGGACGCTGCAGTCGGACAACGGCAAATCCGGTATCGATCTTTTTATCCGGCAGCATCCTTCCCTTGTGATAACCGATCTTCGCATGCCGGAAAAAGACGGAATCGACGTGCTGAAAGCAATCAACAACAAAAGCCCGGACACGCCCAAAATCGTCATCTCCGGTGCGGGAAAAACCGAGGACGTCATTGAAGCGTTGCGGGCCGGGGCCAAAGACTACATCACAAAACCGATCAACGATCTGTCCCTTGTGGGCCATACCATCGAGCGCAACCTGGAGAACGCCCGGCTGGTCCGCGAAAACAGAGAATACAAAAACCAGCTGATCAAAAGTGAAAACCTGTACCGGACCATAGCCGAACACGTGGGAGAAGGCATTGTCTCAACGGATGAACACATGACGGTCAACTATGTAAACTCCGCCCTCTGCGGCATGACCGGGTTTGCACAGGAAGAGCTTTCCGGCAAAACCCTTTCGGACATTTGTGCGCCGGAAAGTGTTGCAGAAGTGGACCCCCGGACATGCAAAGACAAAAAGGGAGAAACCCTGCGGTTTGAAATCAAGCTGGCCACGGTGACCGGAAAACCCATTGACGTCGAGGTCATCTGTTCGCCGATTTTCAGCAAATCGGACCAATACAAGGGAACGGTGAGCATCATCCGGGATATCAGAGATGTTATATTTTTACGGGAACAATACGAAAAAATCAAAGACCGGCCTGAAAAAGGATCAAAGGATCTTGTGCCGATCTGTGCCGGCTGCAAGTGCATCCGCAACAAAGATAACGTCTGGGTCCGCCCCGAAGAATACTTCTTTGAAGAAAAATTCACCCATGGTTTCTGCGACGACTGTATGGAAAGGCTCTATCCCGATTATAACGAGTGAACCGAATTTTGAAGGGCCGGACTGATTGGAGGAAGTCACAAGGAACCTGTCATGGAAATCCTGAAAACGGTGTTTGGATATGATGATTTTCGGCCTCTGCAAAAGGAGATCATCAACCATATCCTGGAAAAAAATGACACCCTGGTGGTGCTTCCCACTGGCGGGGGAAAATCGTTGTGCTTTCAGCTGCCTGCCCTGGTGTTTAACGGGCTCACCATTGTGGTGTCTCCCCTGATCTCTTTGATGAAAGACCAGGCGGATCAGCTCCAGGAGATGGGCATTTCCGCGGTATGCCTCAACTCGGGTCTGCCCGCGGAACAGTACCGGCACCATGTGTCTCTGATCCGGAACAACCAGGCCAGACTCCTGTATATCGCCCCCGAATCCCTGGTCCGTCCCAGTATCATGGAGATGCTCCAGGTCGTGACCGTGGAGTGCATAGCCATTGACGAGGCCCACTGCATCTCCGCATGGGGCCATGATTTCAGACCGGAATACCGGCACCTGGCACAGATCCGGCAGAAGTTTCCCAAAGCGGTCTGCGCCGCCTTCACGGCCACGGCAACGCCTGCGGTGCAGAAAGACATCCAGGCCAGCCTGGGATTTTCACCGGAAACCGGGTTCCGGGCGTTCACCGGCAGCTTTGACCGGAAAAATCTGATGATCCGGGTGATGTTCAAGGACGACCCGCTGCAGCAGACCCTGGATTTCCTTACATCCCATGCAGAGGATTCCGGCATCATCTACTGTCTGTCCAGAAAACAGGTGGAAAACCTGGCCGGTAAACTCGCAGCCCTGGGATTTTCCGTGCGGCCCTACCATGCAGGCCTGGAAGATAGCCAAAGAGACCGGTTCCAGACGGAATTTATCCGGGATGATGTCCGGATCGTTGTGGCCACCATCGCCTTTGGCATGGGCATTGACAAGCCCAACGTCCGGTTCGTGCTCCATTATGACCTGCCCAAGAGCGTTGAAAACTATTACCAGGAGATCGGCCGGGCCGGGCGTGACGGGCTTTTCGCCGAATGCCTGCTGCTTTTTTCCCATGCCGACGTCCCCAGACTCGCATCCCTGATCACCGGCCCTGATGAACAGCGGAACAGAGCCGCCCGGTTTCACCTGGACGACATGGTGCGGTTCGCAGAGGCTGAAGACTGCCGCAAAAAAAGACTTTTGGCCTATTTCGGGGAAACCCGGGAGCTGGATACCTGCGGCATGTGCGACAACTGCCTGGCCCCAAAGGAGCAGGTTCAGGATATTTCCATTGCAGCCCAGAAATTTCTGTCCTGTGTGAAACGCACCGGCGAACGGTTCGGGGCCGGCCATGTCATTGATGTGCTCCGGGGCGGGGAAACAAAAAAGATCTTCCAGTTCGGGCACCACACCCTGTCCACTTACGGCATCGGCAAAGACCTGTCAAAGAAGCAGTGGTTCTATCTCTCCCGGCAGTTCCAGAGCAAGGGGTTTGTCCGGCGGGAGGAGCAATACGGCGGACTGACCCTCACTCCGGCGGCCTGGGGAGTGTTGAAAGGAGAAACAAAAGTGGTAGGATGGCTGGATCCCCGCCACAAATTTTCCGGGCCGACAGAGACGGCCGCCGGCACCGAATCAGGTGAAACACCGGCCCATCACCCGGATCTCATCGAACAGCTTCGCCAAAAGCGCAAAGAACTGGCGGACCAGGCTGGTGTGCCCCCCTATGCCGTGTTTTCCGACAAAACCCTGGTGGAGATGGCCACGTATTTCCCGAGAACAGACACCGATTTTCTGAAAACCTTCGGCGTGGGCCAGACCAAGCTGGAAAAATACGGTCCGGCATTCATGACGCTCATCCATGATTTCTGCACCACCCATGACATCTCCGATGTACCGGAAAGAGCCTTCCCTGCTCCCGCTGCCGCGGACAATTCTCCAAAAGAAAAGCGCCATTTTCAGGTGGCCCGGCTGTACCATGAAGGCCTGTCTGTCAGAAATATCGCCGATCAGTTCCAGGTGAAGCAAACCACAGTCATCAACCATCTCTACCGGTATTTTCAGGAAGGAAACCGGATTGAATCCGGCCATGTGATCGACGCGTGCTCCCTTTCTTCCGACCTTCAGCAAAAAACCCTTCAGGCGTTTGAATCCCACGGATACCAATTCTTAAAACCCGTATTTGACGCTTTGGACCGGGAAATACCTTATGATGACCTGCATGTATTACGGGTGTATTACTTGTATACCAACCGGATCGAATGCCCTT
>CAYFVA010000031.1:0-16052 GCA_964346265.1 uncultured Desulfobacterales bacterium | reverse complement strand
TTTATGTGAAAGTCCGTGCCATTTTCCCGGAACTATCATACTTTGTTGTATCCAAAAGGACATGGGGGGTATAAAGAATTTTTGCAATACCGTCCGGCGGTTCGTTGGTACAATTTTGCAAGTAGGCCCTTCAAGCCGGTTTCCTCCCATGTACATTGAGGACCGAAGGGGGTAAAATTTCGACTTATGCCGGGTGTGAAGAACCGCAGGCTGTCTGAGGACCGACCGGACCGCAGTTCCTGCGGTTTAACCCGGCATAAGGCGAAATTCCCCCGAAGGTCCGGGTACAGGGGAGGGAACCGGCTTGAAGGGCCGGGCTCAATAACACTTGAAGGGCCGGGACCCGGTTGCTGCAATTTCGTCCGCCCGGGCATGGCTGTTATACGTTTATAAGAAACTTGAAACTGGAAACTGGAAACAAGAAGCTTCCGCGTTTAAGTTTCTTGGTTTGTTGTGATGCTGTGCATCATGCCTGTTATATATGATCGGCAAGATAGTCGAGATGGGCCTTTCCGGTCCCGCAGCATCCCCCCAGGATTTTGACGCCGAACCGCAGGTTCAGCTCCACCATGCGCCGACCCCAGTCGCGGACATCGTCTGCATGCAGGCCGTCGGAACAATCCAGCCGGGAATGATCCATCGAGGATGCATTGGCCTGATACCCGATAAGGCGGGAAAAAACAGATTCGGGCCGGGATTCGGGACACAGGAACGACGGATATGCACAGTTGACCATGTATCCTGCCGGCTTTGGGGATACGGTCTCATCGATCAACGAAAACGCCTCTTCAAGGGAGGTGCCGTCCAGGATACATCCCTCCCGGTCGATCACGAAGCTGATGATGTAGGGGATACCGGTTCCCGCCATTGCAGCGGCCATTCCGGCCGCCTCGGAAACCGCCGGCATGGTGGCGGCCATCAGGTAATCCGGCGAGGCTGCGGCAAGCTTTTGTGCCTGCCACAGGTGAAACGTTTGGGCGGCCTCTGCCGGCAGCGCTTCATCCGGCTTGTACGCGTCATTTTTGCAGCCCATGAGACCGCCGATGTACACCGGCACCCGACCCGTTTCCCACCGGCTGCGAGCGTTTTGCAGAAACCGCACCGAATCTGCATTCACGTCGGTTTGAACCTCTGATTCAGCCACCCGTTCCCGGTTGGCCCGCCAGGTGGATGTGCATATCAGCATGGGGACTCCCGCCCGGTCCGCAACAGAGACATACGAGTCAAAAAACGCGAGAAGTTCATCCCTTCCGACCCTGTCATAGATCAGCAGTGCATTGAGAAGACGGGGGTGGAGTTCGATTTTTCCCTCGCTGACAAGAGATTCGATGATAGCCGCTTCCATCAGGAGAAAATCACTGGTGTCGAGCGCCGTTTGAAAATCCGTGTTCATTTTTCCAATCCGTTGCATGCTTGCGTGTGACGTCTATTTGTCCAGGATCTCGAAAATGTTGTATTCTTCGATGTGAAAGTGGGGGTCGGGGTAAACCGCAATCGGGGTTTTGATCCGGTCCTCGAGCGAGTTGAGCAGATGCCTTTCCTCCCCGTGGAGAAGCTGGGCGATATCCGGGTGAACCTTAACCGTGAACCGGTTGCCCGTCATGTCGCCGGATTCATTCCACAAATCCCGATAGATCTTGTGGCAGATCGATTTGCCGGACAGGAGCATGCCGTCCCCGCCACAGTAGAAACAGGGCTCGCACAGGGTTCTGGCAAGATTCCGCCGAACCCGTTTGCGTGTCATCTGGACAAGGCCGAGCTCGGATAAGGGCAGAACATTCACCTGGCTTTTGTCCTTTTTCATTACCTCATTGAGCTGGACCATGACTTTTTCTTTGTGGGTCTCTTTTTTCATGTCGATGAAATCGATGATGATGATCCCGCCGATATTCCGCAGTCTCACCTGGTAGGCAATCTCCTTGACCGCCTCGAGATTGGTTTTCAACACGGTCTCATCAAAATTGTGTTTTCCCACGTAACGTCCCGTGTTCACGTCAATGGCCACCAGGGCTTCGGTCTGCTCGATCACGATATATCCCCCGGATTTCAGCCAGACTTTCTTTTTTAATGCCCTTTCAATGTCCGCTTCAATATTGTAGGCATCAAAAATCGTTTCCCTGCCCCGGTACAGTTCCACGGAAAGGTTGAGATCCGGCATGTAGGTTTTCAGAAACTCCTGTACGTTGGCATACTCCTTTTCCGAATCGATGATCAGCTTGTCCGCCTCGTCCGTGAGAAGATCCCGCACCGCCCGGAAGGTAACGGAAAGATCCCGGTAAATCAGGGAGGTTGCGGAATACTTGCTGTTTCTTTCTATCACCGCCTCCCAGGTGTTGTTCAAAAAGAGGACCTCTTTTTTCAGGCTGTTTTCACTCACCCCTTCGGCAGCGGTTCGCAGAATATAACCAAACCCGTTTTTTCTCAAAGGCATCAACAGATTTTTCAGCCTGGTCCGCTCGGCTTCATTTGAAATGCGCCTGGACACGCCCACATGATCAACATTCGGCATCAACACCACGTACCGGCCGGGAAGAGAAATATGGGTGGTAATCCGGGGTCCTTTGCTGCCGATGGAGGATTTTGCCACCTGCGCCAGAATTTCCTGGCCTTCAGTGATCAGCTCCTCTATGCCGCCCTTTGTAAAACCGGCGGGGTTCCACCCGCCTTTCCGTGTTTCCACGGCTGAGTCGTTCGCCAGGGAATCCTCGTCTCCGTTTTCATTCTCCTTTTCAAACTCAAGCGCCATCTCGTGGCTGACCCGGTCAAGGATATCATCCACATACAGAAACGCAGCCTGTTTCAAGCCGATATCCACGAACGCCGCCTGCATACCCGGCAAAACCCTCTGTACGCGGCCTTTGTAGATATTGCCCGCGATATTGTTCTCATCTTCCCTTTCGATGAACAGCTCAGCAATGGTGCCGTTCTCCAGAAGGGCGACCCGGGTTTCGTGTTCAGCCGCATTGACCACAAGTTCTTTGAGCATGGATCAGCAGTCCTGTTTGATTTTTCGAATCAAGGCGCGGTCCAGGATATCGGCGGGAACATGGAAACAGTGTTTGAGAATCTCTCCGGGCCTTATGATCCGTTGATTATACTTTTGTAATACCATTGACAGGCGGCAGGAATCAAGTGTTGTGTCAAGGATCTCGATTTTTTCAACCACCTTCCTCAAATCAAGGGTCCGCTTTTTCCCTTTGGCGCTTACATCCTCCAGAATCCATTGATCGGAGGCCATGAACCGGTCCACCGCTTCCTGTTCAAGATGCCGGTCCTTCAGCAGAACTTTGTATACGGACCTCTCCGGCTGGTTCTTTTCACCGGATACGCTGTACACCTGAACCCGGTCCACGGTGATGCCTTCGGGCAACTGCCTGTTCAGGGCATCCGTCATATCGGCAGGTTTGTGGGCGGCATCCGCGTGAAGGATAAACACCTCCTCTTCGCTCTCCATTCCAACAGGCAGAGGATTGTTGAACGCAAGTTTCATTTCCGGGTTGAATCCTTTGGTATACTTTACCCTCAGGCCTGCGCGCCGGATCGTGCGCCTGACGATTTTGGCAAACTCCAGGTGGCCGAAATATCTTGCTTTGCCCAGTTTTGAATAAAACACATTGTACTTTATGAATTCCTCCCGGGTTTCGGACTCTTGTGCCTTTGAAAGGGCTTCGCCCGGCAATGACACGCTCTGATCCAGCACGGGCGCCACGGTGTCGAAATCGCATATGCCGCACCCGGTGCATCCTTCATCCCGGCAGTCCGGAGTGGTGACTCCCTCGCCCGCCTTCCGGCATTCGTCTTCCAGGAACTCGCCGGATATCCCGGTATCGATATGATCCCAGGGCAACGCCTCGTCAGCCGTTCTCTCTCTCAGATAAAATTCCGGGTCGACCCCCTGCTCTTTGAACGTCTTTTCCCACAGATCATACCGGAACATGTCCGCCCAGCCGTCGAGCCTGCAGCCGTTCCGGTGAGCCGCGGCCAGCGACCGGGAAAGCCGGCGGTCTCCTCTTGCGAATATCCCTTCGAGCGTGCTCATATCCGGATCCTGCCATTTGAGGTTGATCCCCGGGTGCCTCAGGTTCTCCTTGAGAAAATCGAGTGTTTCATGCGCTTGTCCGCTCGAAATCTGCCCGCTTCTTTGAAACGCGGTATGGGCTTTGGGGATAAAGGTGGCCACACTTACGTTGACTCTGGTTTTGCCCTTGTTTTTGGTTTGTATACGGGCAAGCCGCCTTGAAAGGGAGCATATGGCCTCAATGTCCTCCTGCGTCTCATGGGGAAGCCCCACCATGAAGTAGAGCTTGATGTGTTGCCAGCCGAGTTGGAACGCGTTGTTCACGGTATCAAATATTTCCTGCTCAGTGATCTTTTTGTTGATGACATCCCGCAGCCGCTGGGAACCGGCCTCCGGTGCAATGGTAAAACCGGTTTTCCTGACCTTTTTAATAATCTCCATGAGCCCGGGTGTGAGCTTTTCCGCCCGAACCGACGGAAGGGAGATGGAGGTCAGGTGGTCCTTGTTCAGACAGGAAAGCGCCCCCATAAGAGACTCGAGCCCGGAATAATCCCCGGTACTCAGGGAAAGAAGGGAGACATCCCGGTATCCGGTTGCGTCCAGGGACTTCTGCGCGATCTCGATCAGGTTTTCACGCGAGCGCTCCCGGACGGGCCGGTAAATCATGCCGGCCTGACAGAATCGGCACCCCCTGGAGCATCCCCTTGCAATCTCGAGCCTCAGCCGGTCATGCACGGGTTTGGCAAAAGGGACAAACGGGGAGAGCGGGAACGAATTTTCATCAAAAGATCCAAGGATCGATCGTTTCACAGGCCCTGCTCCCTCTTCGGTGCACCGGGTTTCCACAAGGGTATCTTTGTCATCATACACCGGGGTGAAAAACGAAGGCACATACACCCCCCGGATGTCGCCAAGCGATTTCAAAAGCGCTTTTTTCGAACTTCCTCCCTCCTGTTTGAACCGAATCACCGTGTCTGCAATTTGATCCAGCACTTCTTCGGCGTCCCCGATCACCACGGCATCGAAAAAATCGGCCACCGGTTCCGGATTGAAGGCGCAGGGCCCTCCTGCGATGAGAAGCGGAAACGTGTCAGCCCGTTCTTCGGAAAAAAACGGAATCCCGGACAGTTCCAGCATGGTGAGAATGTTGGTGAAATTCAGCTCGTACAACAGGCTGAATCCGATGATATCAAAGGAGGAAAGGGCGGTGCCGTTCTCCAGGCTCCGCATGGGTTCCCCGTTTTCCGCCATCAGGGCTTCCATGTCCGACGCCGGGGTGTAAAACCGCTCCGCAGCGGTATCTTCCCGCCTGTTCAGGATGTGATAGAGGATCTGGCCGCCGAAGTAGGACGTGCCGATCTCGTACAGGTCCGGAAAAGCCAGAGCGAAGGTGAGCTTTACATCCTCCGGGTTTTTCACGATGGAATTGATCTCTCCGCCGACATACCGGGTGGGCATTCGGACCCGGTCTATGAACTCTTGATAATTTTTTGTGTGCATGGTAGTGATTCAATCTTACTATGTTTGAATAATGACTTGTTTTTATTACGCTGTTTTCAGATTCACAAACAGACCATTATATTCGTTTATACGGGATAACGCAATGAAAAGAACCAAAATCAAGGCCCTGCTCGATTCAGAGGAGGGCGGAAACACCGTACGGATCAAGGGGTGGGTGAGAACCCAAAGAAACTCAAAAGAATTTTCCTTCATGGAAGTCAACGACGGGTCCTGTCTTGCCAGTATGCAGGTCATTGCCGCAAACGATCTTGACAACTACCCGGATATTGAAAAAATCACCACCGGCAGTGCCGTTTGTGTGACCGGCAGACTGGTGGAGTCCCCGGGAAAAGGCCAGAAATGGGAAATCCAGGCGGACAATGTCCAAATCATCAGCCTGGCGCCTGCCACCTATCCGTTGCAGAAAAAGAGGCACTCGGATGAATTCTTGAGAAGCATCGCCCATTTAAGACCGAGAACCAACAAGTACGGGGCTGCGTTCCGGATCCGGTCCGAACTGATCTATGCCATCCACAAATTTTACAAGGAACAGGGGTTCCGCTGCCTGAGCACCCCGGTGATCACCGGTTCCGACTGTGAAGGGGCCGGAGAGATGTTCCGGGTTTCCAGCCTGGAACCCGAAGACATCCTCAAAAACGGCCGGCCCGACTATACCGAGGATTTTTTCGGAAGGGAAGCCAACCTCACCGTCTCCGGCCAGCTTTCAGCCGAGATGTTTGCCCTGGCACTGGGAGATGTCTACACCTTCGGCCCGACGTTCCGGGCGGAAAACTCCAACACCAGCCGTCATGTGGCCGAATTCTGGATGCTCGAACCGGAAATGGCCTTTTGCGATAATGACGGAAACATGGACCATGCCGAAGATCTGATCAAAGCCTTGACCAGACAAGTCATGGAGGAATGTGCCGACGATCTGGAACTTTTCTCGAAATTTGTGGACAAAACTCTTCCCAAGGTTCTGGACAACCTTGTCAACACTTCCTTTGAAAGAATCTGCTATGCTGATGCCGTGGAAATTCTCAAAAAGTCCGGCAAAAAATTCGAATTCAAGGTCGAAAACGGCATGGATCTGCAGTCTGAACATGAACGGTTCCTTGTTGAAGAACACTTTAAAAAACCTGTCTTTCTCAAGGACTATCCCAAAGAAATCAAGCCTTTTTACATGCGGATCAACGATGACGGACAAACCGTGGCCGCCATCGATCTTCTTGTCCCCGGCATCGGAGAAATCATCGGCGGAAGCCAGCGGGAAGAAAGACTCGATGTTCTGGAAAACCGAATGGACGAGCTGGGTATGAACAAAGAAGAGTACTGGTGGTACCTCGACTCCAGAAGATACGGTTCCGTTCCCCACTCCGGCTTCGGAATGGGATTTGAGCGGTTTGTGATGCTGGTCACGGGAATCCGTAATATCCGGGACGTAATCCCGTTCCCCAGAACCCCCGGCAGTATTGACTTTTGATCGTACAAGATCGAAAAATGTTTCAGTTACGGACTATCCCTTGATTTTTTTATTTGTTTCTGTATCAATATTAGGAACGAATGAAAAAAATTACAGGAAACAGGAGGTAGATATGCCCACTCTCGAAGAAAGAGAAAATGAAACGGAAAAGCAGCTCAAGGCCAGACTGGACAAGAGAACGATTGAGATGGGTATCACGTACAGCTTTGCCGAATACCTGGAGATGATGGAAAAATATCTTCTCCAGATGGAAAGGCGGGTGAAACAGCTCGAGGACAAGGCGGGAATACAAGATCACCCATAAGTAACAGCTGCAGTAAACCGGGCCGACCGTATAAACAGGCGGCCCGGTTATCCCTCAAACCGGTTCAATCCTTCCGCTGATGGTGTTCCACACCCCGTCCGGGCAGCGCCGCTCCAGAATCGTCACGGGTTTCTCCCGAAGGCGGGAGAGAATTTTTTCTGACTGACGGTTGAAAAGCCCGGACAGAACAAACCATTTTTTTTCATAAAACCCCTCTGTTTCCACCAGTGCTTTCATCACGTCGTAGTGAATATTGGCCACCAGAACATCCGCTCGGGTATCGATGAGTTCCTCTCCTTTTCCGCAAACCGTCAGAATATTTTGTTCAAGCTCGTTGATTTTTGCATTGGCCCGGGCGGTTTTGACCGCAAGCATATTGAAATCGCAGGCCACCACGCGATCAACCCCCATAACGGCTGCGGCCAGGGAAAGCAGACCGGTCCCGGCACCGATGTCCAGACACGTGCGGACCGGTTGGCGCCGGATAAGAGCCTGCATAAGATCCAGGCTGTCTTCAGTGGTGGGATGGCGTCCGGTGCCGAACACCACGCCGGGGTCGAGCACCACCTGTTTGCGTCCGTATGTTTCCGGCTTTGCATACGCCCACGAGGGGATAACGCGGATATCTCCCACCACAAAAGGTTCAACCGCATCTCCGTGCCACTGGGCCACCGTCATTTCAAACCGGTCCATAAATTGCACATCCGGCGTATCTTTCACCAACTCTTCAACCAGATGGTCTTCCGGGCAAGTGAAAAACAGAAAAGAACACCCGTCTTCTGTCCAGGTGCCCTGAAAATGATCGCTTCTTTCGGGTCGGGGATCGTCTGAACCAATCGTTCCCTTGCAGTAGTATATGTAAAGGAGGTCATCGGATTTCAGCATATCTTGTATTTCCTTTTTGCGGATATTTCCCTTTCCTATTTTCAAACAAGCTGGTAAATTTGGGGAACTTGGAAAACCAGCAGTCAAAGAGAGTGAAAATATCATGAAATGGACACAGGTCAAAGCCGCATATGAAGCCGACAACCCGGAACTTGCCGAAGAACTGGTGTCGGACCTGTTTTTTTCCCACAACGTCAAAGGTGTGGTCTGCAGTATCCCGGGGGAGGAAACCGAACCTTTTTTTCCACCTTCCGGTCATGTGGTCGGCTATATCCCCCGAAACCGGCAGGGAGACGACACGGTCCGGGCGATTCTCTCCGGTACGGACCGGCTTGTAAAACTCGGCATTAAAGTCAACTTCACCTGCAGCACCATTGATGAAGAGGACTGGTCCGAGTCATGGAAAGAACATTTCCATGTCACGCGGATCACGGACACCCTTGTGGTGAAACCCGAATGGCGGCCCCACCCGGCCGGAGAGGGGGACGTCGTGATCGAGATCGATCCGGGAATGGCCTTCGGTACCGGAACCCATCCCTCCACCCGGCTCTGCATGAAAATGCTTGAGACCCATCTTGAAAAGAAAGATCAGGTCCTTGACGTGGGAACCGGGTCCGGCATCCTGTTGATCACGGCGGCCAAACTGGGAGCGTCCGGACTATACGGCATTGACAATGATCCGATCGCCGTGAGCACTGCCCGGGAGAACCTTGTAAGGAACAAACTCCAGCCGGACTCCTTTCATGTCAGCCATGACACCATCGAAAACATGCCGCCTGAACAGTTTGACATCATCCTGGCCAACATCCTTGCCGAGGTGATTGTCGAAATCCTTCCCGAAATCGGGAAAAGACTCAAACCCGGCGGCACGGCAATCCTGTCCGGAATCATACAAGAGAAAAAAGACATGGTTCTCTCCTTTCTGGAGAAAAACAGTCTCAGGGCCGTTTCAATTGAGCAGCAAGAGGAATGGGTGGCCATTGCGGCGGCTTATTCCTGACCTGTCAGTTTTCAATCGTCACCAGTTCAGAGGCCGGGACCAGTTCCACCCGCTCTTTTAGCCAATAAATCCGTTTGGCCAGCGTTTCCAGGGTGGCCTCATACGGGTGACCGATACCAATGGCCCGGCCCCGGATTTCAGCCTTTTTCACCAGCTCTTCAAGCTGGCCTGCAATATAATCCTGCCGCTGGATATTGTCGAGGAACACATCCCGTTTGGCAAACCTCAGGTTCAGCAATTTTGCCGAAGATTCACCGCTGGACCGGTTTGATGTAATCGAATCAATAAAAAACAGGTCCCGCTTTTTTAAAATGGTGAAGATCTGGTTCATTTTATCAGACATGGGCGTAATTCTGGACCCCATATGGTTGTTGACCCCCTCGATATACGGAACAGCGTCAAGATTGGTTTTCAGCTGCCCGAGAAGCTGATTCGGGGACATATCCGCAAGTATGGCATGGGTTCCCGGATCCACATGCGGGTACTCTAAAGGTTCCATGGGAAGATGGAGCATGATATGCGCACCATTTCCATGAAGCTCGGATGCGATCTCCTTTACATACGGCGCGCCCGGAAGGATGGCGAACGTGAGGTTTTCGTCCAGACGGGACAGGGCCCGGGCAATCCGCCTGTCATATCCCACGTCATCGATAATGATTGCGACCTTCGGGAGGATTTCCGCCTCCTTCTTGGCGTCATCGAGCTGATCCGGGATGGTCTCGTCCGGGCGCTTCTTTTTTCCGTCCCGGACCACCGCGAGATCCTCACTGCCTTCAAAAACCTCGAACTTGATTTCCTCTTCGGATTTTTCCTTTAACCGGCTCAGAGGCTCCTTGGTCTTCACATCCGTTTTTTCTTTACCGGTCCGGTCCGGTTCGGAAGGCGTTTCCTTCACTTTTTCGATTTTCCGGTCCGGCCTGTCCGCCTGTTTTTTGCCGTTCAGGCCGTTGATAAAGATATCCGCGATCATTGCGGCAAAAATCACAATGAATACCAGAATAATGATCGCCAGGATTCCTTTTTTCAGTTCCTTTGAAACCGGATTCGATTTTTCCGTATTCTTCTGTTTTTTTTTCTGTGGTGCCTTTTTCTGTGTGGTTTTCTTTTTCGCAGTCGTACTTTTCTTTTTAGCCATTTACCTTCTTAAAAACTCCGTATCCGATCAGAATATCCAATGCCCGATTCACCTGTATGTCGGTTTCCAGCTCTTTTATATCAATCAAGCCATTCGTCTTGCCGCCGTTTTCATCCTTGCCGTCCGCATCTTTTTTGTCTTTGGGGGTCTCTTCATCCGGCTTGAGATGGTGCTCCAGGTCCTTTTCCCGTAAAATCTTGTCAAACGGGGTTTTTGCCGATTTTTGTTCTTTTTTCACGATCCTGCCGCTTTCGACCACAATATCCGGAGCGATTCCCTTTGCCTGTATGGACCGGCCGCTCGGTGTATAATACCGGGCGATGGTATACTTGAGTCCGAAATCCTTTCTCAGTGGCTTCACCGTCTGCACAGATCCCTTGCCGAAAGAAGTAGTGCCGAGAATCACCGACCTGCCGTGATCCTGAAGCGCTCCTGCCACAATCTCGGAAGCGCTTGCGGTTCCCCCGTTGATCAGTGTTACAATGGGGTAATTCCGCTCAGCAGACTCCGGCTCAGCAAAAAATTCCTGTGAATTTCTTTCCTTGCGGCCTTTTATGGAAACGATTTTGCCCTGGTCCAGGAAAAGATCGGTCACTTTCACAGCCTGGTCGAGCAGCCCGCCCGGATTATGCCGAAGATCAAGTATCAGCCCTTTTACCTTTGGTGAAGACTTTTCAATCCGGTCCAGGGTCTCTTTCATTTCATCAATGGTGTTTTTCCGGAAGTTGGTAATCCGCAGGTAAACGTACCCCGGTTTCAGTTCTGCACTTCTCACGCTGTTCATGGGGATGGTGTCCCGCTTTACGGTCACCTCTACGGGGTCCGGTTCCTCCTCCCGGAGAATGGAAATGGTCACCTCTTCGCCCTTCGGGCCTCTCATCATCTCCACCGCTTCCCACAAGGCCATATCCCGGGTGCTTTTTCCATCAATTCTGATGATAATATCTCCTGCAGTGACACCGGCTTTATAGGCGGGTGTGCCCTCGATAGGGGAAATCACCGTCAAAATCCCGTTTTTCATGGTGATCACGATACCGATCCCGCTGAATTTCCCTTGTGTGTCATCCTGCAGCTTGTCATATGCCTTGGGCGGCATGAACGTGGAATGGGGGTCAAGATTTTCCACCATGCCCTTTATGGCATTGTTGACCAGTTCCTCTGTATCCACCTCATCCACGTAGTTGTCCTCGAGCTCTTCGAGTACCTTTGTAAAAAGCTTCAGGGACTCATAATCCTTCTGGTCGGCATTAAGGACGCTTAAAGCACCAGCACCCGTGATCAACACCAGAACGCATATGACAACAGGCAACAGATACCTGATCGTATTCGAATTTTTTCCGTTCATAAGTGGTTATACTCCTTTTTTAAGCCATTTCAACGGATTGACCGGTTCCCCGTGGAATCTCACTTCAAAATGAAGACAAAGTCCTTTTATGGAACCCGTATCTCCTGCGGTGGCAATCACTTCTCCTGACTCGACCATGTCTCCGCTGGTTTTAAAAAGCTCCTCAAGATGGGCGTACAGGGTATAATAGTTTTCCCCGTGATTGATGATCAACAGATTGCCGTAGCCTTTGAACCATTCGGCAAACATCACCTTTCCATGGAAAACCGACCTAACGGGCTCCCCTCTTTCCACCTTTATATCAATTCCGCTCTGGAATGTGAAGGATTTATAATCTCCCCTGTTTTTTGTGCCGAACTTTGATATGATCTCCCCTTGAACCGGCATGGAGAGACGGCCCTTGTACCGGGAAAATTTCCTGGTACTTTCTTTTTCAAGGCGTTGCGAGCGCATTTTTTCCATCTGCTTTTCAAGACGCTCGGCCGCCTTTTTCAAAGAAGCCACCGCTGCTCTTGAAAGGGATTTTTTCCGCCTGATCTCGTTCAGAATCGCATTTTTTTTAATGCTCTGGTTCTTTTTTATGGCGATCTGCTGGGTCAGTTCCTCCTCAAGTTCCAGCTTGTTCTTTCTTGAACTCTCCAGCTCGGCCTGCAGGCTTTCCAGTTTCCGGATATTCCGGATCTGCCGGTTGAGAATCTCAAGATCGGACTCCACGATCTTTTCCATATTTTTCTGCTTGATGATAAAGTCAAACAGAGAGTCCGGCGGACCGATGATATCGAGCCTGCCGAGCATTTTCATCCGGTAATAAGCATTGAGCCGGGTGGCGGCGTAATTCCGGTTTTTCTTTAAATCGGATTTGATATCCTTTTTTTTCTTTTCAATCCGCTCCATTTTCTGTTCTATCTGTTTTATCTGCTTTGAAAGCGCGGAAACCCGCCGCCGGGTTTCATTCAGCGAGACGTCGATCTCGTTGAGCCCCTGTATGATCCGGGACTCTTTTTCGGAGAAAGAGACAATCTTTTCCTGCTCTTTTTCCATCTTTTGCTTGATCTGCGCTTTTTTCTTCCGGTGCTCCTTTGCGTCCGGCGCCCGGTCTCCGGTCTCGGCCGTTTTCATCAACCGGACATATTTGGGCCGGTTCCGGATATACCCGGTTTTGCCGTCATACTCCACCTTTACCCATCCGCCGACGCCGCCCTGCTTTTCCAGCACTTCGACCCGGTCCCCCTTTTCCAAAACGAACACCACGTCACCTGATGTGGATGCACTGTTCCGGACATTGAGCTGCCAGGCATGGATGACCCCGTATTCATTGAATTCCCCTGCGGATGACGAACCGGCTGCCCCCAGACAGAGTACTGCGGCAGCAAGAAAAGCCGCGGCTACCTTATCAGCTGTTTTAACGAAATGTAACATCCCACCCAACCCAGGCAAGTGCTGGCCACTAAAATGGTTAGAATATATTTGACGGATAAAAACCGGATATCCACAAACATATACGAAGACAGAGAACTGCTGATTCCGGACGAAAGCCCGAGATAGGTGACCGACAGTATAAGGATGCCGGCAAGCCCGCCTGCCGCCCCCTGGATCACGCCCTCGAGATAGAACGGGTGTTTAATGAATCCCTCGGTGGCGCCCACCAACCGCATGATCTCGATTTCCTCCTTTCTGGAAAAAAAAGCCAGCCTCACCGTATTGGCGGTGATGAATAGAGCGATCAGAAAAAACAGGGAGCTCATTGCGTATCCGACAAACTTGAAGAGTTTATACAAGTTCATGAACTTACCGAGCCATTTCTGACCGTACTCCACTTCGGTGACATGGTCGATCTTTCTGAGTTTTTCCACGAAATCCCTGACCTGGCTGAAATTCTCCACCGCCTCCAGGCGGATGTCCATGCTGTGGGGCAATGGATTTCCCTCAAGAGTATCAAGAAAGCTGGAACTTGCATTGACATCCTCTTTCAGGTTATCCAGCGCCACATCCTTTGAGATGAAAAAGACCTGCCGGGTTCGGTCCAGCTCCTTGATCCGGCTGTTAAGATCGGGCAGCATGTCCACGGTAAAGTCCTTATCCAGATATGCCATAACCCTTCCCCCCTGTTTCCATGCAGATACGACCCGGCTCATATTTTCAAAAAAGAGCATGAATGTACTGACCACGAGTATGGAAAGGGCAATGGTGACAATGGTAATAATGTGCAGAAACTTGTTTGCCCTGATATCCGCATATGCTCTTTTGAAAGCCCTTCTCATTCTTCCTCCGAAAATTGAAAACTGAAGGCTACAGCATCTTGGCCGTCCGGGTGATCATACCGTTCTCAAGAGAGATACACCTGGCATTCACCGAGCTGTTGATCAGCTGAAGATTGTGACTTGCCACAAGGATTGTGGCGCCCTTTTCATAGTACTCCATGATAAAATCCAGCGTCGCCTGGGCTGATTCGTCATCCAGGCTGCCCGTGGGTTCGTCCGCAAGTATGATGGAAGGATCTCCGGTCAGCGCCCTGGATACGGCCACGCGCTGCTGCTCTCCCCCTGAAAGCGCCGGCGGATAGAGCTTTGCTTTATCTTCCATGCCGGTGGTCCGTAATACATGCATGACCTTTTTTCTTATATAGTCGGGTTTTTCCCCTGCGGCCTCGAGTACCAGGGCCACGTTGTCGTACACGGTTTTGTGGGAAATCAGCTTGAAGTCCTGGAAAATCAGCCCGAACCTTCTTCTCAAGGTGGCCAGACGGCTCCCGGAAATACGGGCGAGATTCATCCCCTCCACCAGAATCTGTCCCTCCGAGGTACGTTCGGCAAGGTAGAGCATCTTTAAAAGCGTGGATTTTCCAGCCCCGGAAGGTCCTGTAATAAAAACAAACTCTCCTTTTTGTATATCAAGCGAAACATTCCGCAGGGCAAAAGTTCCCCCGTACCATTTGCTTACATTAAAAAGCCGTATGATATAATTTTTGTCTTCCCCGGAATCCATGAGCCTTCCCTGATCACAAGTTATAAAAATTGACTGAACCTGAATTTACTGTTATATAACAAAAGTGTCAAGGAGTGCTGTAAAACAGTTTTCCTTACAAAAAGCCTTCACTGTATCCCGTAAAACGGCTTCTTCCAGCAGTGAAGGCTTTGTATGCTTTTACAAACAAGGATATTTCAATGAAAAAAAAACTGATTGAACTGATAAAACAAAAGTCGTTCAAGTACAGCGATACACCCGAGTTTACACTTGCTTCCGGAAAAAAAAGCCGGTTTTACGTAAACTGCAAGCCGGTCACCCTGAGCCCGGAAGGCATGTATCTGGCCGGCCACCTGGTTTTTGAAGAGGCCGGAAAGACCGGATGTACCGCAGTGGGCGGCCTGACCTTCGGAGCCGATCCCGTGGCCGTAGCCACGTCCTTTGCCTCCCACCTTCACTCCCGCCCGCTGAAGGCCTTTTCCATCCGCAAGAACCAAAAGGACCACGGCATGATCCGGTGGATCGAAGGAGACATGGAAAAAGGGGAAAAGGTGGTGATCATCGATGATGTGGCCACCACCGGCGGATCCACCATCAAGGCCATCGAACGCGCACGGGAAGAGGGACTCGACCCCGTGCATGCGGTCATCCTCGTGGACCGGCAGGAAGGGGGACTTGAAAACATCCGCAACCACATCGCCTCCGTATCCGCGATCATCTGCCGGGACGACCTGCTCCAGGAACGGGACACCTCCTCATGAGACTCTTTGACAGCCACGCGCACATTGATGACAAATGCTATGAAAAGGACTTTGCCCGGATGCTGGAACGGGCGGATGAACACTCGGTCAAGGGCATCATGGCGGTGGGAATCGACATGGGTACCAGCAGGCGGGCCATCGAACTGGCCGAGACCCACGCTTGCGTCATCGCATCCGTGGGCGTCCATCCCCATGATGCGGAAAACTGCTCTGATGAAACCATTGAGGAACTTGTCCGGATGGCTCAAACCCATTCCCGGGTCAGGGCCTGGGGAGAGACCGGGCTTGACTACAACCGAATGTACGCCCCCATTCCCGACCAGGAAACGTGTTTTGAAAAACAGCTCCATGCGGCACAAAGGCTCGATCTGCCCATGATATTCCATGAGCGGGACTCGAACGGCCGGCTGCTTGACATCCTCCGGTCCAACGCGCCCGGGGAAAGGAGGGCCGTGGTTCACTGTTTTTCCGGCACAAGAGAGGAAATGTACGCCTACCTGGACATGGGCTTTTTCATCGGCATCACCGGCATTCTCACCATCAAAAAACGGGGCCGGCTTCTCAGGGAACTCGCCGTTGACATTCCCGAGGACAGGATTTTAATTGAAACGGATGCCCCGTATTTGACACCGGCGCCCGAGAAGAACAAACACAGAC
>CAYFVA010000030.1:0-16172 GCA_964346265.1 uncultured Desulfobacterales bacterium | reverse complement strand
GCTAAGGTCAATCCTTACCGTCAGGACAAAGCCATTGGCAAAAGATCACGGAAAAGAAAATCAGCCGGTATATCGATTCCATTAAATCTCCGGACCGCAAGGATCGGTGATATCACCAGGCAGATTTCCAGTCTGACCCGGTACAACACCATCGATTATTCTGACAATACCAGGATAGTGGATATCTGGAACTGCGGCAACCGGCAATAGACAACTCTTTTTACGGGAACTCTTTCCATGCAGTACAGTGTCAAGGATATACTCCGATTTGAGGTTTCCCCCGCTCTCGGTTGTACCGAACCCACCGCTGTTGCGCTGGGGGCGGCTGCGGCCGTTTCGTTGATCAATGGTTCCAGAGAGCTTGACCGTATCGAAATCGGGCTGGATCCAAACATATTCAAAAACGGATTGGCTGTTTGTATCCCCGGGACCGGGGGAAGGTCCGGCCTTGATCTTGCCGCCGCACTGGGGGCCGTCGCGGGCAGACCGGAGCTGAAGATGGAGGTGCTGGCCGGTATTACGGAAAAGCAGGTGGAACAGGCATCCGACCTGCTCCGGTCCGGAAAGGTATCGGTTCATCTGTTGTATGAAAAAAAGGGATTGTACATCAACACCCGGGTGATATCTGGACCGGATACAGCCGAATCCGTAATTGAACTTCAGCATGACAATATCACCCATCTTTTACTGAACGGCCGGCCGCCGGCTCATCCGCCCGTACCGGCAACAGGGGGAGACATCGGCGGGGAGGGAAGATCAGAAGATTTTGAACGGTTTTTGAAACAGCTGTCGTTGAAACAGGCCGTATCCATGGTTCAAAAGTTTGACTCTGATGATCTTGCCTTTATCCGAAAAGGCATTGAAATGAACATGGAATTGGCTGCGTACGGTCTTTCCCACAACTGCGGGCTGCGGGTGGGCAAAACCTTTGAGACCCTTGTCCGGGAGGGGTTTATTAAGGCTGATGTAATTCACAAGGCCCGGGTTTTGACCTCGGCCGCATCCGACGCCAGGATGTCCGGGGCCTCTTTGCCTGCCATGAGTTCGGCCGGAAGCGGCAACCACGGTCTGACCGCCATTATCCCGGTGAAAGTGGTTTCCGATTATATCGGGGCTGCGGAAGAAGAACTCTGCAGGGCCGTGGGGCTCAGCCATATCATCACCGCGTGCGTCAAAAGCCATACGGGCAGGCTTGCCGCCATATGCGCCTGTTCGGTGGCATCCGGTGCCGGTGCCGCTGCAGCGACAGCCCTTCTTCTGGGGGCCTCTGTCGAACAGATCGGAGGTGCTGTGGAAAATATTATCGAGGATCTTGCAGGGGTGATATGCGACGGGGCGAAGAACAGCTGCGCCCTCAAGCTGGCCACCGCATCGGGAAATGCGGTTCAGGCGGCCCTGTTTTCCCTGTATGACCTGAATGTGAAAATGACGGATGGTATCGTCGGAGATACACCGGAAAAAACCATACGCAACATCGGAATTCTGAGCAATGAGGGAATGATTGAAACCGACCGGACGATTTTAAAGATTATGCTTGAAAAGATTCTTTCCGACGATGGGCGATTCCGTCCAGATGTCGCTCAATAAGGGCCCGGATCCGGCGTTCCGGGTCGAACTGTTCTGAATGGTAATTCAAGGCCCACCACAGTTTGTTCAGTTTTTCCGGATTGTCCTGCCACCAGGATACGGACTCCTGCACGGCATCCGGAGTCTGAAATTCGGTGTTGATTTTGAGATACAAATCATGACATTCTCTCAGTGTAACCGGCTTTAACGATAGAACTTTTGCCGTATCAGGGTTGATCATTTTCCCTCCTTTCTTACCGATTTTCTGCAGATTTGAACAATTGTGGATAAAGAATTATAATAGAAATACATTTTTGTAAAGAGCAGACGTTTTTTTCTTTTTGTGTTGCATCCGGAATACCGGATGTAATAAAAGAATGTATTTACGGATTCTGATGAGGACACAAGGGCGATGGAAGGACGGAACATATTTGTCACAGGCGGATGCCGGAGCGGGAAAAGCGCTTACGCATTGGACAAGGCCGGCCGGATCAAAGGGGCGCGCCGGACGTTTCTGGCAACGTCGGTCCCTTCGGACCCGGAAATGGAAGAACGGGTCCGGGCCCACAGGGAGGAACGGGGGGATTCTTGGTCCACGGTGGAAGAGCCCGAAGCGATCGAAGAGCGCATAGAAGAACTTAAAGAGAGCGCTGACGTGATTGTGGTGGACTGTCTTACCCTCTGGATTTCCAATCTTTTGTGCGGCAGTTATGATGAACACCGGATAAAGAACCGGGTGGAGAGACTTCAGGCAGCGCTTCGCAGGCCCGGATGCCCGACTTTTCTGGTTTCAAACGAGGTGGGATGCGGGGTGGTTCCGGAAAATTCCCTTTCCAGGGCTTTCAGGGACCTTGCCGGATACGCCAACCAGCAAACGGCCAAAACCGCGGACCATGTGGTATGGATGGTCTCCGGCCTGCCGGTCAATATCAAATAGGACGGAAATTGTCATGGAACGGATCAGACAAAGCAAACACGGAAAACAGAAAAAGGATGCAAATCATGTATAAATACCTGTTCGGGCCCGTCCCCTCCAGGAGGCTGGGTATCTCGCTGGGCGTGGATCTTGTGTATCATAAAGTGTGCTCCCTTGACTGCGTGTACTGCGAGTGCGGCCCGACCACGCGGCTGACCCGGCAGCGGGCCGAATACGTGCCTGTGGAGGAAGTGAAGGAAGAGCTTGAACGGTATTTCTTATCCAACCCGGATCCCGATTACATAACGTTCTCCGGTTCCGGAGAGCCCACGCTTCACAGCGGGATCGGCACGGTGATCGATTTTATCAAGGAGAGGAAAAAAGGAGTCTCCGT
The DNA here is from genome assembly GCA_964346265.1 of uncultured Desulfobacterales bacterium. Classification (GTDB taxonomy): domain Bacteria; phylum Desulfobacterota; class Desulfobacteria; order Desulfobacterales; family Desulfobacteraceae; genus JAIPEK01. The sequence continues at coordinate 13,296 of CAYFVA010000030.1, read as the reverse complement.
GGCCGTGCTGACCAACGGCACCCTGTTGAACCTCGCCGAAGTCCGGCAGGACCTGATGAATGCCGATCTGATCATTCCGTCGCTTGACGCAGCTCTTACGAAGACCTTCCGGAAAATCAACCGGCCCTGTGATTCCATTGATATCCAAGAGTACATCGAAGGGATCCGTGCCATGAAGGCGGAGTTTACAGGGAAACTCTGGCTGGAGATTCTTATTCTGCCCGGCTATAACGATTCAAAAGAGGATCTTTTAAAGCTGAAAGAAGCGGCCGAACGGATAATGCCGGACAAAATCCAGCTGAACACCCTGGACAGGCCCGGGACCCGTTCCTCTCTCACAGCGGCTCCCCCGGAACGGCTCAAGGAAATCGCAGCGTTTTTTGAATTCGACAATATGGAAATCATCGCCGCTTACCAGGGAAAAGACTCAAGAAAAGCCCTGAGAGAAGACATGGCGGACTCCATACTGGAGACGGTCCAAAGGCGGCCCTGCACACTCGAAGATCTGTCTCATATTCTCGGGGCCCGGCCGGCGGAGATTTCCAAATTTCTCTGGGATCTGGAAAACCGGGGAGAGATTACCGTGCTGCACCAGGAAAGGGGGATCTTTTACAAAGCCGCCGGGCAAAAGGAGCGGTAATCCGGAAATGCCACTCTTGAAAAAGGAAAAAGAGAATCGGACGTCAATGAATGTCTCTGTCACGTCATGGAACGATTTTCAATCCGCCCTTACATTCATCACTATTCTGCCGGCAGGCGGCCCAACCGGGTTTTCCGCAGCCGGGATGATCCGGTTTTTCCCGGCTGTGGGCCTTGTCATCGGGGGGCTGCTGGTCCTTGTGGACCGGGGCGCTTCTCTTCTCTGGGGACCCGGGACGGCGGCGCTTTTGGACACGGTCTTTCTGGCGGCGGTCACCGGCGCGTTTCACCTGGACGGTCTGGGGGATACGGCTGACGGATTGTTCAGCCACCGGTCCAGAGAACGGGCCCTTGAAATCATGAAAGACAGCCGGACCGGCATGATGGGACTGGTGGCCGTGGTCTGTATCCTGGCGTTGAAAACGGCTGCTTTATATTCGGTGAAAACAACCCATACTCCCTTTTCAGCCATGCTTTTTCTTGTGATTGTTCCTGCCTATGCCCGTACGGCGATGCTTTTCGGTATCCGTTCTCTGCCGTATGGAAGGCCCGCAGGCACGGGCCGGGATTTTTTTGAACGGCCGGTCCGGCCAGGGGATTTTATCTGGTTCGCTGTTCCTCTGCTGGTTTCCGTTTTTACCGGTATCGGATTTGTTATACTCAATACCGTTTTCTGCGCCACGGTTTTTCTGCTGCTTCTATTGTACAAGAAAAAAATGAAATGCATTACCGGGGATATGCTCGGCGCCATGACGGAAATCACGGAGACGGTTCTCTTTCTTTCCGCCGGCGTGGGGATGCTGTCATGATCAAGGGTCACGGCGGCAATGTCGAACTTCTGGCCGCGCGGCTCGGGTGCGCCGTGAACGAGATCGCGGACATGAGCAGCAACCTCAATCCCCTTGGCCCGCCGGCCGGGTTTAAACGGTTCGCTGCCGAGCATCTCCGGTCGCTGGAAAGACTGCCGGAGGCGGATGCCTCCACCCTGGTCAAAACCTTCTGCAGAAAGCGGAATGTAGCCCCGGAAACCACGATCGCGGCCAACGGTACGACCTGGTTCATCTATACCCTGCCCCTGGCACTGGCATCTGAAAAGGTTCTTATTTCAGGGCCCACGTACGCGGATTACGCGGACGGATGCAAAAGTCTCGGTATATCCCCCTGTTTTCTGACAGCAAAGCAGGAGGATGATTTCCGCCCCGATCTCTCCCGCCTTTCCCGCATGGCTGTTGACTTTGATACAGTGTTTCTCTGCAATCCCAACAATCCCACGGGCAATCTTCTATCCCGAAAAGAGGTTATTGGATTGGTTTCTCATCATCCCGCCACCGTGTTCGTGATTGATGAATCCTATCTTCCGTTTGTGCCGGATGCGGAGAAGGAGTCCCTGGTTTCCCGAACGGATTGTAAAAATCTGATCGTGCTGTCTTCCATGTCCAAGATCTTCACCGTTCCGGGCATGCGGATCGGTTTTTTGACAGCTCATCCGGATATCGTGGAAAAAGTTATGAGATTTTATCAGCCCTGGTCGGTGAACGCGCTTGCGCAAAAGGCTGCTGCCTACCTGCTTGAAACCCATTCGGATGATTCACCGTTTCTGGTTCGAACAAGGGAGTTCATCCGGACGGAAAGAACACTTTTCATGGAGAAGCTGGAAAATCTGCCCGGAGTCCGCCCTTTCCCTTCTACGACCTCTTTTGTGCTGGCCCGGGTCACCTGCGGCCTGACGGCTGAGGAGCTTTGCAGCCGGGTCGGGCGAAACAGGATTCTGATACGGAACTGTTCGAATTTTCAAGGTCTCGGTGATGATCAATTTGTCCGTTTCTCCCTGAAAGATCGCCGGCTGAACCTCAGGCTTTCAAAGATCCTCCGTGGTGAGCTGAACCATGTGGACTGAATCTTTTCCTTTGATTCTCTTTGCGGCGTTCGTACTGGATTTTTTTTTCAAAGATCCGCCGAATCATTTCCACCCGGTGGTATACATGGGGCACGCCGTGAGCATCCTGGAAAGACGGTTCCGTAAAATTTCCGTTCCGGCGGTGGTCCAGGGGGGTATGCTCGCGGTTCTCCTGATTACGGCGGTTTGGATCATATGTTTTATATTCCTCCGTCTGTGTTACATGGCCGGACCGATCTGGGGGCATGCGGCATCCGTTATCACCCTGTATTTCACGTTTTCCGCATCCGGTCTGGAGAAGGCGGCGTCTGATGTGAAAACGGCATTGGACAGCCGGAGTATTGTAAAAGCGCGGAAAAAGGTTCAAATGATCGTGGGGCGGCGAACGGACCGGCTGGATGAATCCGGAATCTCCGGGGCGGCCGTGGAAAGCGTAGCGGAAAATTTCGTGGACGGGTTTGTCTCTCCCTTTTTTTTTGCGGTCCTTGGCGGTCCTCCGCTTGCCATTGCATACAAGATGGTCAACACGCTGGACTCCATGATCGGATACAGAAATGAAACGTATATCGAGTTCGGAAAAGTGGCCGCCCGGATCGATGACGCAGCCAACTTTATTCCGGCAAGGATTTCGGTGGGATTTATCGCACTTGCATCAACCCTGCTTTTCGGGGCAAAAGGAGGGCGGCGGTCCGTTCGAACGGCTCTCACCCAGGGGCGATTTCAAAAGAGCCCCAATGCGGGATACCCGGAGGCCGCATTTGCCGGGGCTCTGAAAATCCGGTTGTCCGGTCCCGCCGAATACCACGGCACGTTTGTGAAAAAGCCGTATATCGGAGCGGATTTCCCTCCTCCCGGACCCGGTGACGTGAAACGCGCATGTGATCTTATGATGCTCTCTTCGTTTTTGTCAGTGATTTTTTTTCTTTTCTTTTTAGTTGTGTTTGATATAACAGTCATGTCTTTTTGGACACAATGAATGATGAAAGGCCCGGTAAATGGTGCAAATGGTTTTATATAAAACTGGAGAAAGCAAATGAGCAGGCCTTCGTATGCACAACTCGAACAGCAGGTTCAAATGCTTGAACAGGAACTGGCCTCGCTGCAGGGAATTGAAAAAGAGTTTCAACAGGTCCGGCAGGCTTTCCAGGATTTTGCCGGACTTATTACGGAAGGAATTTTTGAGTGTGACAGGGACCTGAACATCACCTACGCCAATCCGGCTGCGTTGAAAATTTTCGGCAAGGAACACCTTTCTTCTTTTGAAAGTCTCAGGTGTGTCGATTTCATTGCATCGAACGACAGGGAACGGGCAAAAAAAAACATCGATGCCATACGCCTTGGAACGTACACCGGTCCGAATGAATACAGGGCTGTGCGTGCGGACGGATCCACTTTCCCCGCTTTTTTTTATTCCAGGCCCGTTTACGTGGACGAGTGCCTGAAAGGCTTCAGGGGTATTGTTGTCGACCTGACCGAAAGAAGAATTCTCGAAAAACAGCTGCTTCAAAGACAGAGGCTCGATTCACTGGGAATCCTGGCCGGTGGTGCGGCCCATGATTTCAACAATCTGCTTTCCGGCATAATGGGGTACCTCAACATCCTGTGTCTGAATAACGAGAATATGACGGAAAAGCAGAAAACGTATATCGATAAGATTCTGGATTCCGTGAAACGGGGGGCCTCCATAACCAATCAGTTCCACCAGATATCAGGCGAGCGCAAGAGCCGTCCGGATCCGCTTGACATATATCCTGTGGCCCGGGATATCTTCACCCTCCTGGAGCGGACCACGGACCGGCTTATCAAAAAGTACCTGGATGTTGAGCCGGGAACGTACTATATCAGGGGCAAGGCGGATGAACTCCATCAGGTGCTGATGAATCTGGCCACCAACGCTGTCCAGGCAATCGAGGAAAAAGGGATCGGAAAGAATGATTACATCAGGATGACTGCTTATGACGCCGGTTCCCCTGAGAATGCCGCTGTCGAAGGGACAAAAGAGGGATGGATGGTGCTGGAATTCGAAGACACGGGGAAAGGGATGACCGAAACGGTGAAAAACCAGGCTTTTGACCCGCTTTTTACAACAAAAACGAGCGGCCGGGGAACACAGGGAAACGGACTCGGGCTTGCCATGGTGCATAAAATTGTAACAGAAAATCTCGATGCCGATATATCGGTTCAATCTTCTCCGGGACGCGGATGCACGTTCCGGTTGGAGCTGAAAAAATCGTCTCCTCCTCAACTGCAGACGGATTGTTCACCAGACTGTGCTTTCGGCGGCAATGAAACCATTCTGGTTGTGGATGATGACCCTCTGGTGATGGAAGCGGCCGTGACCGGGCTGATGGATTACGGGTACAAGGTGATCACCGCAGCGGACGGAAGGGAAGGGCTGGAAATCTTTCAATCGGAGCACAACCGTATCCATCTTGTTCTGCTGGATTTGAACATGCCGGAAATCAGCGGCTGCGACCTTTTTGAAAAAATGCTCAAGATCGATCCCGAGGTCCGGGTGATCATTACCTCCGGGTACCGGGAAAATTATAACAACCGGAATGTGCTTCTGCGTGCAAAGCGGTACCTGCAAAAGCCCTATGAACTTTATGAGCTTGAAAAGACTGTTCGGGAGACCCTGGATTCCCAAAGCTTTGATTCGAAATGACATCTCCTGCTTTGTTCCGCCTTGCCACCACTTCATTTATATATCCGGACCGGATTCTCCCGAATGTGGAAAAACTGGGGCCGGGTTTTGACGAGATCGAACTTCTGGTTTTCGAGAGCACCCCTCTGCACGTACTGCCGTCTGCAGACGAAATCCGCGTGCTTGCCGCGTATAAAGAGCGGTTCGAGCTTACCTACAATGTGCATCTGCCCCTGGATATCTCCCTTACCGACCCGTGTGCCGAAAAAAGACAAGCGGCGGTGGACGCCATGGTCCGCATCATGGAACTGTGCTCTCCTTTGACCCCTTCCACGTATACGCTTCATCTGGACTTTCACGGATCGGAAAACAGACCCGAAGATGTCCGGGATTTCAGAAGAAACGCATCAGATAGTCTGGACCGTCTGACCGGCTCTATTCCAAGCCCCGGCCTTGTCAGCGTGGAAACCCTGAATTATCCGTTTTCGTATGCCGCCCCCCTGGTGGAGAAGTACAATCTTTCCGTTTGCGCGGATCTCGGCCACCTTGTCAAATACGGGTACGGGGTGGGGGATTTTTTTGAACAATGGGCCCCAAAAGTTACCATAGTCCATCTTCACGGAGTGGATTTTTCCACAAATCCTCCCATAGATCATGTGCAGCTGAACCGCCTGCCGGATCCGGCCGCACGCGAGATCATGGAAGTTCTCAGGCACTTTACCGGCGTGGTCTCACTGGAGGTTTTTAACAGGGAATACCTGGACGCAAGTCTTGCATTCCTCTCGCACTATTACACTGTGTAATTCAAACAATTCCCTTCAACGATGTCTTTGCTTGAATATTGCCGCCCCCTCTGGTATTAGACATAATGGATTATCAAACAGAATGGAAGGACGGATGAATTTCTGGAAGGAGAGAAGGCCTACACGACAGATATCGGTGGGTCCGGTGAAAATCGGGGGCGGTGCGGACATTGCCGTGCAGTCCATGACCAATACGCCGACACGGGACATTGCTTCTACGGTGGAACAGATTCGAAAACTCACCGATGCAGGATGTGAGATCGTCCGGGTGGCGGTGCCGGATGAAGAGGCCGCACGGGCAGTCTCCTCCATCAAGGACCGGGTCCGGATACCGGTGATTGCGGATATTCATTTCGACCACAGGCTGGCCGTCAAAGCTGCTGAATCCGGGGCGGACGGATTGCGCATCAATCCGGGGAATATCGGGGATCCGGCAAAAGTGGGCAGAGTCGTGGAATGCGCCAAATATCATGGTATCCCCATTCGGGTCGGGGTCAACTCCGGCTCCCTTGAAAAAGAGATTGTCCGTTCGCTGGGCACCGGTCCGGAAGCCATGGCCGAAAGCGCCCTTCAAAATATCAGAATTCTTGAAGAATTCGGTTTCCATGACATTAAAATTTCGGTCAAGGCATCGGATGTGGCAAGGACCGTCCGGGCCTACAGGCGGATTGCCGCTGAAACGGATATACCGCTGCACCTGGGTATCACCGAAGCCGGCGGCCTGTATGCCGGGATCACCAAATCCGCCCTGGGGATCGGCATGCTTCTTGCCGAAGGGATCGGGGATACCATACGGGTATCATTGACCCGGGATCCTGCAGAGGAGGTTCGGACGGGATGGGAAATTCTGCGCTGCCTGGAAATCAGAAAAAGAGGGGTGGAAATCATCTCCTGCCCGACTTGTGGAAGATGCGGTATTGATCTGTTCGATATCGCTGAAAAAGCTGAAAAAGCTTTACTTTGCTATAAAACTCCGGTTACAGTTGCAATCATGGGATGCGTGGTCAACGGTCCCGGAGAGGCAAAAGAAGCGGATCTGGGAATTGCCGGAGGAGATGGCTTTGGTGTTTTATTCAAAAAGGGAAAGATCATCAGAAAAATTCCGGAAAACGAGCTTTTGGAGGTTCTGTTGAAAGAAGTTGAACAATTTGTAAAAGATTCTGGAGGCGAATAGATGGGAAAAAAGGAAGAGACTGCGGTAACACCGACACGGGAAGACAACTATCCATTGTGGTACCAGGAAGTGATCAAGGCATCGGACATGGCGGAAAATTCCGCTGTAAGGGGGTGCATGGTAATCAAACCCTGGGGGTATGCCTTATGGGAAAACATGGTCAGCGGGCTGGATGAGAAGTTTAAAAAGACAGGTGTGAAAAACGCCTATTTTCCCCTGTTTATTCCCCTTTCCTACCTGGAAAAGGAGGCGGAGCACGTGGAAGGGTTTGCCAAGGAGTGCGCCGTGGTCACCCACCACAAACTGGAGAAGGAAGGCAAGGGCCTGAAGCCTGCCGGAAAACTCGATGAACCCCTGATCGTCAGGCCCACCTCTGAAACCATCATCGGCGAGTCCATGGCCAACTGGACATCAAGTTACCGGGATCTGCCGATTCTCCTGAACCAGTGGTCCAACGTGGTCCGCTGGGAGATGAGAACAAGGCTGTTTCTGAGGACCAGTGAATTTCTCTGGCAGGAGGGCCACACCGCCCATGCCACCAGGGAAGAGGCGGAAGAGCGGACCATGCAGATGCTGGACGTGTATACGGATTTTGTGGAAAATCATCTGGCCATGCCGGTGATACAAGGGAGAAAAACCGAGTCGGAGCGGTTTCCCGGCGCTGTGGATACCGTTTGCATCGAGGCGATGATGCAGGATAGAAAAGCCCTTCAGGCAGGAACTTCCCACTTTCTCGGACAGAATTTCGCCAAAAGTGCGGGAATCACTTTTCAGAACCGGGACCGGCGGGAGGAGTATGCCTGGACCACGTCATGGGGAGTTTCCACCCGGATGGTGGGCGGCCTGATCATGATCCACGGGGATGACAACGGGGTGATCATGCCGCCGCGTGTCGCGCCCGCTCATGTGGTTCTTCTGCCGATTCTGAAAAAGTCGGCTGACAACTCAAAGATCTTGGAATATACGCAAAAGATCGCGGACGCCCTTTCCGATACTACGTATCACGGAAGAAAGATCGTTGTGGAGGTGGATGACCGGGATACCGGCGGGGCGAGAAACTGGGAATGGATCAGAAAAGGGGTGCCGATCCGGGCGGAGATCGGCCCGAGGGACATGGAAAACGATGCCGTTTTCATGGCCACCAGAGACTCGTCTCCCAGGGATAAAAAATCGGTTCAGAAGGATGAATTCATCCATACCATCGGGGAAATACTGGACGGTATACAGACAAGTATTTTCAACAGGGCTCTTGCATTCAGAAAACAACATACGCATAATATGGACAGCAAAGAAGAGTTCTACCGGTTTTATACGAAAGAGGGTGCGGAAACCATCCACGGCGGATTCGTCAGAGCCCACTGGTGTGGTGGTGCCGGTTGCGAGGAAAAAATCAAAAGCGACCTGTCTGTCACAATAAGGTGCATCCCGTTTGACAGTCCCCCTGAAGAGGGGAAATGCATATGTTGCGGCCGGGCCAGTGACAGGCGGGTTTTATTTTCAAAAGCATACTGATGCATGATTCGAATAAGTGATATACTTGATAAGGTAGCGGAAAACTACCCGGATGAGGATCTGGATCTCATTGACCGGGCGTATATTTATTCCGCCAGGGTACACCAGGGCCAGACGCGCCTGTCAGGAGAGCCTTATCTGTCACACCCCCTTGAAGTGGCCGCAATTGTCGCGGACCTGAAACTCGATGTGGAAAGCGTTACCGCAGCGCTTCTTCACGATGTGATCGAGGACACCCGGGCCACCCGGGAAGAGATCGAGGATATGTTCGGGGAACGGGTGGCGCACATCGTGTCCGGTGTCACCAAGCTGTCCAAGCTCACGTTTTCCACCAAAGCCGCCCATCAGGCGGAAAGTCTGAGAAAAATGATCCTGGCAATGGCGGACGATCTGAGAGTGATTCTCATCAAGCTCACCGACCGGCTGCACAACATGCGTACGCTCAAGTTTCACACCAATCCGGAAAAACAGAGGGCCATCGCACAGGAAACCCTGGATATCTATGTGCCGATTGCCGGGCGGCTGGGAATATACTGGATCAAGCAGGAGCTGGAAGATATGGCTTTCAGCTATACCATGCCGGAAAAGAAGGCTGAAATCGATAAACTGGTGAACCGCGCCAAAAATGACAAAGAGGACTATATCTCCCTTGTCAAGGAAAAGATTGCCGGGAAAATGGAACAAAGCGGTCTGAACTGTGAAATCAAGGGCCGGTACAAACAGCCCTACAGCATCTATCACAAAATGGTCTCCCAGAATCTCGAGTTCCACGAAATCTATGACATCATTGCGTTCCGGCTGATTCTCGACACGGTACCACAGTGTTATGAAGCCCTTGGGGTCATCCATTCCATGTGGCGGCCGATATATAACAAAATCAAGGATTATATCGGAAACCCTAAGCCCAATATGTACCAGTCCCTTCATACCACGGTGATTGGCCCGTATGGCGAACGGGTGGAGATCCAGATCAGAACCTGGGAGATGGACCGAACCGCTGAAGCAGGCATCGCAGCTCACTGGAGCTACAAGGAGAATGCCCCGGCAGACAGGAAGACCGGGGAACTGTTTGAATGGATCAAGAACCTTGTGGAAAACCAGGAGAACTTCAATGACCCGGATGAGTTTCTGGAAAATGTGAGGATCGACCTCTATCCTGACGAAATCTATGTGTTTACGCCCCAGGGAGAGATCAAGACACTCCCCAAGCATGCCACGCCCATTGATTTTGCCTACCTGATTCACACGGAAATCGGACATAGCTGCAAAGGCGCCAGGGTGAACGGGGCGCTGGTGCCGCTGACGTATAATCTGCAGACCGGGGACACGGTGGAAATTATTACAGCCAAACAAGAGGCCCCTTCTGCGGACTGGCTTCATGTTGTCAAAACGGTCAAGGCAAAAACGAAAATCCGGCAGTGGCTCAATGCAAGGGAAAAAGAGAGGAGCCTGTCTCTGGGCCGGGAAATGTGTGAAAAAGAATTCAGGAAAAAGAATTACAACTTTCACACACTTTCAAAATCCGGGGAAATTAAGAAAGTTGCAGAAAATTACGGATTTACAAGGGAGGAGGATCTCATCGCCCAGGTCGGGTTCGGCAAGATCACCCCGCTGCAGATTCTGCACAGGGCCGCCCCCGAGTTTGAACGGGAGAAGGAACAGGAAAAACCCTTTTTAAAAAAGATTATCGAAGGCAAACGCCGGAAAAAGGATACGGACGGGGTGGTCGTCAAAGGGCTGGACGATGTCCTGGTAAAATTTTCCAAGTGCTGCAACCCTCTGCCGGGGGACCCCATCATCGGGTTTATTACCCGGGGAGAAGGGGTCAAGGTCCACCGGAAAAACTGTATTAACACGCACAAGCTCAACCCGGAACGCCAGATTGAAGTGGAGTGGAGCCGGGAGACCACGGAAACCTATCCAGCCAGCATAAAAGTCACTTGCGATGACCGGTCCGGGCTGCTTGCCGATCTTGCGTACGTGATCAGCAAAAACAACTCCAACATCAGAAACGTCCATTCAGATACTACGGAAACGGGGATTAGCCGGTTTTATTTTACCGTATCGGTTGAAAGCTCAAACCAGCTTAAAACGATCATGTCGCACCTCAAAAAGGTCAAAAAAGTCAAGGATGTCAAACGGATTGTGGGCAGCCGTCAGGGCACCGTCGAAGATTAAGCCGACTTGAGAACCTTTCCGGATTTGATGCAGGCCGTGCAGGCGTCGATTTTCTTCACAGTACCGTTGATGTTCGCCCGTACCCGCTGCAGATTGGGGTTGAACCTTCTTTTGGATACGTTGTGAGCATGGCTGACGTTACAGCCGGTCATGGGTTTTTTGCCGCAGATTGCACATTCTTTTGCCATATCGAAACTCCCTTGCGGATAAAATTGATTCATTCCATAAAATAACCGTGGGAGTATACACCAAACCGGAAAAAATGTAAAACAGATTTCTATGAATTTTTACTGATTCTCCATGGCCTCTTTAACGGCCTGGATTTTCTTTCTGGCTGTATCCGCGGCTTCTGATTCCGGATAGTTCTCCAGAAGATACCGGTACCGGGTCAGGGCTGCTTCATACTTTTCAGCCTTGTAGTAATAGTTTCCCACATACAGTTCATGGCCGGCCATATTCTTGACGCATTTTTCCATATTTTCCCTTGCCTTGACTGCGTACTCGCTTTCCGGGTATTTTTCGGTCAGCCGCCGGAATTGGGCCAAAGCTTTTCCGGCCGGGTTGCTGGTCCTGTCCACCGTATCGATTCGCTCAAACCAGCACATCCCCCTCCGGTAGATCGCATGGGGAATCGCTTCGTTTCTGGGGTGGAGTTTTTCAAATTCCTTGTATGCAAATATGGCCTCTTCGTATTCCCCGCGCTGGTAATGGGCATCCGCGATCTTGAGTTCTGCAAGGGTGACGTATTTGCTGAACGGATACCAGTTTTTCAGATCCTTGAACGCGTTGATGGCCTTGAGATAGTTTTCGTCCATGAATGCGGCGGACCCCTCCTGCACGAGCTGTTCCGCACTTTTTTCCACTTCGTAGGGCTCTTCGAACCAGGTGCATCCGGCCACAAAAGATAGCAAAAAAACAGCTGCAACCTTTGCCAATTTTTTCATTTGCTTAAACTTTCCGTGTAATGTTCGGCAGATACCGCTGCAGTGGCTCCGTCTCCCACGGCAGTGGCAATTTGTCTCAAAGGCGTCGTTCTTACATCTCCAACGGCAAAAACCCCGGGTACGCTGGTTTTCATCTCCGCGTCCGTTACAATGAAACCGCCCTCGTCCAGCGTTATGCCGGAATTTTCCAGAAATGTCGTATTGGGGTCGACGCCGATCCAGATAAAACAGCCGGCAGCCTCAATTTCTTTCTTTTCACCTGTTTTTACGTTTTCCACGTGTACCTTTTCAATGCCGAAAAATCCGTCCACACCTGTGACCACGGAGTCCCAGACGAATTCGATTTTGTCGTTTTCAAATGCTCTTTCCTGGATAATCTTTTCGGCTCTCAGTTCGTCCCGTCTGTGGATCACGTACACCTTGCTTGCAAATTTGGTGAGGAACACCGCCTCCTTGATGGCGGTATCTCCGCCGCCGACGGCCACCACGGTTTTGTCCCGGAAAAAGGGGGCATCACAGGTGGCACAGAAAGACACCCCTTTGCCGATAAACTTTTCCTCTCCGATATTCAGCTGTTTGGGAGAAGCACCGGAGGCAATGATGACACTGGCAGCGGTAACGGTTTTGTCGGAAAGCTCTATGCGCTTTTGCTCCGAGGCAAGATCAAGAAAAGAGACTTCGGCGGTCTCGATTTCGATCCCCATGTTGATGGCCTGTGTTTTCATCTTCTCGCCCAGGTCGAAGCCGGAGATCCCGTCGGGAAAACCCGGAAAATTTTCAATCCAGTCGGTGATGATCACCTGTCCACCCGGCGCGGTCTTTTCGAGCAAAAGTACGTTCATTCTCGCCCGGGCGGCGTAAATGGCGGATGTCAGTCCAGCCGGTCCGGCACCGACAATCACGAGATCATAATCTGCCTGCATAAACGGTCCCTTTCTAAATAAGCCCTTTTACCGACTCTTCGATTTTTTCTTTTGCCACCATCCCCGTAATCTGGTCACTCACCTCTCCCGACTTGAAGAAAATCAGGGTGGGGATGGCCTGAATGCCGTATTTGCTGGGCGTTATGGGGTTTTCATCCACATTCACCTTGACGAATTTTATCTTTGTTCCGAAATTTTTCTCCAGTTCCACAACCGTGGGGGCAATGGCTTTGCAAGGTCCGCACCAGGGGGCCCAGAAATCCACCATTACCGGCTTTTCCGATTTGATCACTTCGTCTTCAAAGTTGTCGTCGTTTACTTCAATGATATTTTCCGACATGTCTCATAAACCTTTGCTGTTGTTCTCGTTTACTTTGTACACAAGCCGTGTACACTCCAACGGGTTTCAGCGCACCCGACATTGGTAAATATATTCTCTAATCCGGGTTTTGTCAAATTATGATTGAGGATATTCCGGACAGGTCCGCACTCGTTGACTCGTTCGGGTAAATGGCATATAACAGGCATGATGCACAGCATCACAACAAACCATGAGACTTGAATAAGATCGTGTCTTGTTTC
>CAYFVA010000029.1:13878-16282 GCA_964346265.1 uncultured Desulfobacterales bacterium | reverse complement strand
ACAAGCTGAACAACCGGGTGACCATTATTTCCATTATCCTTCCCTGCCTTATAGGAGCGGTGATTTTTTTTGCCTATCTGGACGTGAAGGAACAGGTGGTCTCCGTGGATACCACCAAAGAGACCGAAGTCAAGCAGCTTTCCCAGGATCTTGAGGAAAAATTCAACGCCCTGGATGTCAAAATCGCTGAAGTCGGTTATACCCTTGACAAAAAACTGCCTGAAATCGACAAACAGATAACGAACATAGAGGGCCGCCTGGCAAAGCTTGATTCCGTGAAAGCGGAAAAAGAAAATATGGAAAACCGGCTGGCCAAAATGCAAAAGGTGATTTCAAACAATTCCGACCAGTACAAAGGGCTTTTACACACCATTGAACGTATCAACAACAAAACCCTTTCCATTGTCAATGAAATCGATGACAAGCTGAAAAAGGATATCGGTGAACTCGAAGATCAAATGAACCAAAAAATATCCGACATCCCCGATTACAAAGAGCAGCTGACCGGCATCCGTGAACAACTTGACGGACTGGATCAGAAAGTCGCACAACTCGAGGAAAGAACCCCGGAACCTTCGGTGATTGAAAACCGGATCGGTGATCTGGAAAAACAGCTTCTCGGGAAAGTGGAAAAGCTGGATGTCAAGTTCGACAAAAAGATCCTCGAAATCAAAAAACGGCTGGAATATGAGACGTCCGCCGGTTCCGCCCGGGACAATGAAGTGAAAAAGCGTGATTCCGACCTGATGGAAAAAAGCCCCCAACCGATCATTGATGAAGAAGAAACCGGTGACGAAGAAGGCATTCAGGAAAAATCCCTGACCCAGTAAACAACCTTGACTGTTTCCGTATCCAGACAAAAAAGCAGAGAACAGGTAGAGACAAGGCTTCTTGAAGGCACACTCGACTTTTCCGGTTCCTACATGGCCATCAAGGATATTCGCGCCAACCTGGAGACGATACCGGAAACCCTTACCCGGCAGACGTTTGACTCGGTATCCGGAACCGTTTTATCCAACAGGTTCGACTCCCAGCGGCAGGCTTTCTTTCTTGACCGGGAGGCCGTTGAAACACTAGTATCCCGGCCGTTTATGCAGAACAGCGGATTCGCCGCAGAGTCGATCCGGTTTCTCCAGGACCTTTTGATACAGGGGAACCGGAACAAAAAACGGGCGGTGTACGAGTCCCTGGGAGCCCTTGACCGAACAGTCGACACCCCCTCCTTCCGGATCGAGCCGTGCCGTGGTTCAGCTTCAGTTTCCCTTGATACGGTGTTTGAAAAACTGGGGGCCCGAAACCCTGAAACCGCATTCTGGAAAGGAAGGAGTCTTTTGCGGAAAAGGCCGGACGGCCGGATCTGTGTCATCAAATTCGCAAAAACATGGAATGAGGCCCTCCAGCTTCATAAAGAGGCCCGCTGGATGGATCTTTTAAAAGATTTCTCCCTGCCTGACGGCCGCCGGTTTGATCTTCCCCGCCCTCTGGCACTGGATGACTGCAACCTGTTAACGATACGGAACGGGTTTCACGGATTCTGGTATGCCATTGCGTATACCGCTTGTGCGGCGTACTTTTCCTATCCGAACGAACCTTGTACAAGGGGGGAATATACAGCCGGACAAATTACCGAGGTGTTTTCCAGAAACGCCTGGATTCTCGGGAAACTTGCTTCCATGGGCATTGTGCATACAGCGGTGATCCCCCTGTTTCACAACCGGATTCAACAGGGAAGAAGAGAGGATATGGGGCGGTACGACTGGGAACACGGCGGCCGGCTCGATCAATGGCTGGAATCCTGCCGGTATCCGAATATCTCCTTTTCCGGTTTGCGGGATTTTGAACACCTCGACCTTGTCCATCGTACCCCCGTTCTCAAGCGCAGCATTGGTGAGCATCTTCTAAGCCTGATCCTGATCGCCGGCAGTTTTTTCAGAAACCGGGATCCCGGCCTGAAAGGCTATGATACCGAAGGGGGGCCTGCGGATGCCAGACACCTTTTCGACCCGCCGCTTCTTGAAACTATTGTTCATGAGATCGTCCACTCTTATGGAACCGCCTTCACGGGTTTTTCTCCAAAAAACTGGTTGTCTGGAGAAATCAGGCTTCTTGTCCGGGAACTGGTTGAGGAAATGGGGGTGGATCATCATATGGAAGAGATCCTCAGAATCGAGGACCAGAACAGCCTGGACATTGAAAATTTCAGAAACTTTCTTCTCTCCAGAGGGGTCAAAAGAAAGGACCTTGCCGCCTGGGAAAGCAGAAAAGGCTTTGAGAACCTGTCGATGTCAACCGGACCTCATCTGGGGGGATTCAACCGGCCGATATCCGTCCCCCGTCTGATCGATCTTCTGTTCACCCTGTCCGCCCTGTTTATCTCGGACCGGTATCTTTACAAGAAACTTGA
>CAYFVA010000029.1:0-13778 GCA_964346265.1 uncultured Desulfobacterales bacterium | reverse complement strand
ATTCAAGTTACATGGTCTGTTCTGATAAAGAGGATTGCAGCCATCGTAAAAAACCGATCCGGTTCGTTATAAATTTCAGGGTCTCCGGGGGATCAAGTTCAGGGGTTTTGTATGATCAGCCGGTCTCCCGGATGGATGACACTGCTTCTTGAAAGATTGTTCATCCGCAGCAGCGCGGAAAGGGATATCTGATATTTATTTGCAATCAGGGAAAGGTTCTCCCCGCGTTTTACCAGATGCACCCTGCCGGAATAATTCTTTTCCCACTCACTGTAGATGGAGGCGAATCTCTCCTTGAACCCTTTGGCAAGTCCGTCCGGAATCAGTACCGAATTATTCCCCTGCGCCAGATAATGCCCCCGGATTTCGGGATTCATGTCCTTGACCTGCTTGAACGGTATACCAGCCGCCTCTGAAATCAATGTCACCGGAATCTGTCGGGACGAGTTGATATTCACCCGGTCAAAACTCAATGGTTCATAATAATCGCCTGCTTCAAAATCAAATCCATACTTTGCCGGATTTTCCATTATGAGCTTGGCTGCAATGATCTTGAAAACGTACTGCTGGGTCTGGAGCGGCAGATACAGGGTAAAAAAATCATTTGATTTCTGGTGCTCGATTTTTTTTGACAGAGCGTACCCCCCCATGTTGTATGCGGCCATGGCAAGCGGCCATGAGTCGAACCGGTCGTGAAGTCTTATCAGAAAATCACAGGCCGCCTCTGTCGACCGGAAAAGGTTTCGCCTTTCGTCGATTTGGGCGTCGATTCGCAATCCATAGCGCTTTCCCGTTCTCCGCAGAAACTGCCAGAACCCCACCGCCCCTCTGTAAGACCGGACATGGGGCCGCAGGGCACTTTCCACCACCGCCACATACTTGATATCAGCAGGCACATTTTTTTCCCTGATGATTTTATCGATATGCGGGAAATACTTGGAAGAGCGTTTCAGCCACAAAATAACCTGGGCCCGGTCCCAGAGCGCAAGCAGCATCTCTTTCTCCAGCCTTTCCCTTACATCGTGAATCTCGAGAGGGACACGGACGCCGCAGATTGTTATATCATCAGGGAACCGGACCGCATCCACAAGAGAGGGCAGATTCACTGCAGAGCCGCCGGCTGTTCGGGCCCCATGATTCTCTGAGACCTTATGACTCTCGGAGGCGGCAAGGGTATGGGAAAAGAAAGGACTGCTTGCCGCGACAACGAAAAACACAAGCAGGAAAAAGCCTTTGGTGAAGTTGCGAATCATAATTTTTAAACCTGATGATCTATGAGTTTCAGACTTCGGAATAGTCTCAGATTCATCATTGAAAGTCAACACATAAAAACAAAACTGCTCCGATATCAGGGAAACTGTTTATACTTTTTTCAGATTGTGTTACCTATAGGGTATGTATATCACTGCAATGGCTATATTCATGGCGGGAATCATCTGCGGAACCGCGTGGGGGATTGCATACACCGATTCTGTTTTGCACATCGCCATGGCGGCCGTTGTGGGCGGTTTTATCGGAAGTGCTGCAGGGGCGGCCTGTTTTGCCGTATCGTACCTGTTCTTATCAAAAGAGGAAACGGACGGATCAGACGAACCAGTCGAAAAAAACACGCTTTCGGTCCATGGGAATAATTCTGCCGGACAGCTTCCCGACATTTTTGATAAAAGGCGGATCAAAAAAATGGAAAAAGAGCTGAATCAATTGAAAAAAAAGAAAAAGAGAGCGTCATGAGCGTGCAGTGGTTTCCCGGCCACATGAGAGAGTCGGTAAAATTACTCGGGAATGCGGTCAAAAAAGCCAATCTGGTTCTTGAGATAGTGGATGCAAGGTTTCCGTACTCGAGCACCAACCCTTATACGGAAACGATCTGCCGGCATGCGGCGAAAATCAAAGTGATGAACAAAACCGATCTTGCCGACCCTGATGTCACAGAAAAATGGCTTTCTTACTACAATGAAAAGCTCGAGGAAAAGACCTTTGCCGTCAGTGCGCTGAACCAGGGAGATATACGGGAACTTTCCGGACAATGCCTCACAGGGACATCAGTCAACCGGGCGGAAAAACTCAAGGTGATCGTTATGGGGATTCCCAATACCGGGAAATCCACACTGATCAACGCCCTTGCCGGAAAAAAGGTGGCCCGGGTGGGAAACGTTCCTGCGGTTACCCGGCATAACCAGCGTCTTTGTGTGGGAAAACAGATGGATGTATATGACACCCCCGGTATTTTATGGCCGGTGGTGGAACCCGCGGAAAGGGGAAATATTCTGTCAGCCGGCGGCACCGTCTCAGACAGCGCTTACGACTACACGGATATCGGCGCGTTTCTGGCCGGATACATGCTCAAACGGTATCCCGAACTTCTGGAAAACCGTTATGGTATGGACACGTCCACGCATGAAAGCATAGAGGCTCTCCGAATGATCGGAAAAAAAAGAGGATGTCTTATGAAAGGGGGTCGAACCGACCTTCAGAAGGCTTCCGAAATATTTGTCAACGAAGTCAGACAGGGAAAAACAGGAAGGATAAGTTTTGAACAACCGGATGACATTACTCAACTCGAAAAAAGCGGCACCGAAGCATTATTTCAATAAACTGATAATCATTCTGTTCGTTGTTTTTCTGCAGTCCGCTCTTTCTGCGGCTGCTCCGGAAAACGGAAAGGAACTTTCTTTGCTGCGGCATACGGACAGGCAGGCGGAAATCTGCACGGAAATCGTCAGAAACATCCAGCAGCATCATTACACTGAAAAGCCCATCAATGATCAATTTTCCGTTAAAATTTTCAAGCAGTATCTCAACAGGCTCGATCCGATGAAAACCCTTTTCACCCAGTCGGATATAAAGCAATTCAGCAGGTATAAATATAAAATCGATGATTTTCTGGAAAACGGTGAACTGTCATTTGCATTTGACGTGTTCAACCTGTATCTTTCGCGAAGCCTGGAAAGAACCCGCTATTTTTATGAAACATCGAAAAAATGGCGGGAAAGCCTGGATTTTTCAAAAGACGAGCAAATCCGCACCGACCGGGAAAAGGCCTCGTGGCCCCGGGATAGAGAAGCCATGACATTCGTTTGGAAAAAAGAGCTGAAAAACCGGATTCTTTCTTTGAAACTGGAAGGAAATTCTCCTCAAGAAATCACCGACACCCTTACAAAAACGTACGAAAGCCGGCTTAACTCAATATACCAGATCACCGGGAAAGACACCTTTGAAACCTACATGAACAGTGTGGCCGAATGTTTCGATCCCCATACCCAGTATTTCGCCCCGAAAAAATCGGAAAACTTTGATATCCATATGAGCCAGTCACTGGAAGGCATCGGTGCGGTGCTGCAGAGCGAATACCAGTATACCAAGGTAGTCCGGCTGATTCCGGCAGGCCCTGCCGACAAGTCAAAAAAACTGAGGGCCGGTGATAAAATCATCGGCGTGGGGGAAGGCAAAAACGGCAGCATCAAGGATACGGTGGGACTGAGGCTCGACAACGTTGTAAAACTGATCCGGGGCCCGAAAGACACATATGTGCGGCTCAAGATTATTCCGGCCCGGAAAAAAGATTCTTCCGAAATCATTGCCATCAAGCGGGACAAGGTAAAACTCAAAGAGCAGTCCGCCAAGAAAAAAGTGGTCTCCTTTGCCCGAAACGGCACCGATTTCAAACTGGGCATCATAGAAATCCCGGCATTCTACATGGATTTTAAAGCTTTCCGCAACGGAAAGGAAAATTACAAAAGTACCACCCACGATGTGGCCCGCCTTTTGAACGAACTGAAGAAAGAGGAAATCGACGGCCTGATTATCGACCTGAGAAACAACGGGGGCGGTTCCCTGAAAGAGGCCCAGCGCATGACCGGGCTGTTCATCGAATCCGGGCCCGTGGTTCAGATCAAGAGCAAATACCGTGCCACAAGATTGTATGATGAGGACCCGGCCATTGAATACACCGGGCCCCTGATGGTCATGATCAACCGGATGAGCGCTTCGGCCTCGGAAATTTTCGCAGGTGCAGTAAAGGATTACAACAGAGGTATTGTCGTGGGGACGTCCAGTTTCGGCAAAGGAACCGTCCAGTCCCTGACCGGGTTGTCCACAGGCAAGCTGAAAGTAACCAGCGCCAAATTCTTCCGGATTACCGGAGAGTCCACCCAGAAACACGGCATCCACCCGGACATTGAATATCCGCATATCTATGACACCCTCCGGATCGGAGAGAGCGCCCTGGACGGCGCCCTTCCCTATGACAGGACAGAGGCCGCTCCGTATGACAAATACCCACCCATAGATGAATGCATTGACAAGCTCAACCGGTCCTACCGGAAGATGGCGGAGGAAAACTCCGGCCTGATCTACCTGAAGGAAAAGTACAAACTGGCACAGAAACGGCATGACATCGAATTTCTTTCGTTGAACGAAAAGGAACGAAAAGCGCATAAAGCCCGCTATGACGAACTTGAACTCGAAATTGAAAATCAGTACCGCAAAAGCACCGGTAAAGAAAAGCTTTCTGCTGTTTCCGATATCCAGGAGCATGATGAAGACTTTTTCATGGAACCGACCCGTTTCCTGATGGCGGAATTCATCCATATGGCGGGAGAAAAAGACTATCGATGGTAACCCCCATGTCCGGTCGGGGCTTTCATACCAAAAGACTGTTTTCAGGCGCCGTCCTGGTATTCCTGTTTCTTTTTATCACAGCGGTCCTGTCCACACCGTTCCTTGTGAACAGCGACTATGTAAAGGATCGGGTTTCCGGCTCTGTTGCATCAAAAACCGGAATTGATGTCACATGTTCTGACATTTCACTTTCCTTTTCTCCCGGATTCCACATTCGGTTCAGCGGTATCCGGACAGGGGAAGATCAAAATCTTACCGGTTCGATCGGCCGGATCCTTGTATACCCGGACATCTTTTCTCTTTTCAAAGGAGACATCAAACTTACCAAAGTGGTGTTTCAAGATTTTGAAGAAGGCGCTCTCTTTGAAGAACCCGAGCCGGAAAACGCCCGGAAGCTGAAAACCATCTCCCCTCTTTTCATCCGCAATGCCGCTGTCCGGTTTAAATCATTTGTCCCCCGGGAAAAAGGTATCAAGATCGTTCTTAAAAATGTTGACACCCGTTTTTTCACCATGACTAGGGCCTCCGCACAGGTACGTTTTGATAACGGGCGGGTTACGGGAAAAGGACGAATCAACCATTTTCAAACCAAAAAAGATTCCTTTGAATCATTCCTCCCGAAAGGCCGCCCGCTTTTCTCTGCGGAAACCGACACAGCGGATATCCTGTTTTCGGTCAATGAAAACGGAGACATGAGCGGAAAACTCGAGTCCAACCACCTGGCGTTCCATTCCGCCGGGGATAAAGGCCTCTCCCTGAATTTAAAAGAACCCGCCCTGACCCTGGATATGTCCGGCCGGAAAAGTGAAGTTTGTTTACGCGCCGCCTCTCTTGATCCAGTGCTGCAGAAACCTGAAATTTTCTTTGTCCGAAACCCTGATTCCTCTTCCACGACCCTGCGGTTCAGTGCCGGACAAGTGAAAATGGAACCCGCGCAAACTTATGCAAACGCGTTCATCGGAGAAAATGGCGTCACCCGTAATATCTTTCGGATTATTGAATCGGGCGTTTCTCCAAATATCAAGGTGGCGTTTGAAAATGAAAATATCTCCGGACTTTTTGATCCGGACAATCTGATCATCAAAGGCGCCCTTGGATCAGGAACGGTGCATATTCCCGGGACGGATCTGACTGCTGAAAACGTCTCCGGCAACGCCTTTATGAAAGAAGGTACCCTGGATCTTGAAATCGACAACGGCAACATCAATCAAAGTACGATTCATCACGGCACTGTCTCGGTTCAGCTCCTTTCCGGTCCCACCGTGCCGTTCACCTCCCGATTCAGCCTGACTGCCGATCTGCGGCAGGCTCCGGCCACACTCACCCGCCTTGTCGACAACGAACCGTTTGCAAAAGAGCTGGCGCGGATGGACGTTACAACCGGAACCGCCCTGGTTGATCTTTATCTTGAAAAAAAACGGGAAAAAAACCTTACGGTGGAAATAGATGCGGAAAATATTCGGCTGAAGGGCGAATACGACCGAATGAATGATCCTCTCGAAGTTTTTGACGGGTCATTTTCCTACAAAAACAAAACCGCCCGGATCGATGATCTAACAGCCGGATCAGGGGGCAGTTACCTGTATAATACCCGCATGACGTTCCGGTTCGATCCGGAACCGGTTGTGGAAGTGGACGCAGGCAAAGCTCTCGTTCAAACAGAGGATCTATTTTTCTATCTTGTGTCCGCAGACCTGTTTCCTGCCGGATCCGTGCCTTTTTCCGTAACAAGCGGCACGGTTTTTCTTGATGCAATCGAGTTGACCCTTCCTTTTCAAAAAAAAGAAAAGAACGAGTATATGATGAAAGGAAAGGCGCTGGACATCAAAACCGCACTGGGAAAAAAGAAAAAAGAGACTTGTGAACTCTCGTTCGACTTTTCCCTCTCAAACGACCGAATATCTCTTTCCCGTGTAACGGGCCGGGTGGGCACCCTTCGCTCGGTTTTCCAATTCTTTGACTCTCCCGTTGTCAAAGGCATCAGAACGCCTTTCCACCTTGCCGACTGCAGCCTTGACATAAAACCGGCCGAAGGGGGGTTTACCGGGCAGCTTACTTTTCCAGCCGGGCCTGCTGTTGAGTTGACCGTCCGCAGAAAAGGACCGGACGACTTTCGGCTTGAACACCTGTCGGTTGATGATCAGCCGGCAACGCGGTTCGAATTTCACAACACCGGCCCAAAGACTTCCTTTGAAGGTTTCATGAGTTCAAGTGTCCTTGAAAAACTCTTCACCAGACGTTTTCTGTCCCATGCCGACTTTTTTCAAATTACCGGAAATCATCATTTTCTTATCACTTCCGGCAAAGACTCTTTTGTGAACTTGGCTGCCGATTATCTGGATATTTCCCCTCTTTTGAATCAAAAACAGGAGTACAAAGAAGTCCGGCAATGGCTGAGGGACAAACCGATCCGTGTATTATCCGAACACCTTGATGCGGGCCGGTACCGGTTGGACAACGTAGCGGCCCTGCTCGAAATCAACCCGGGTCAAACAAAAATACGGTTGTCACAAGCGAATCTGTGCGGAATCGATATAAACGGGACCCTTGTAAAAAAGAGCGATTTTCTGGTCTATCAGACACAGGCCGCCGCCATGGCTAAAGACGACCTTCGGCATACCGCGGAATGTCTGTTTACAGGAGAAACCCTCATGGACGGAAGTTATAATTTTCAGGGTCGTTTCCACTCAAAAAGCCCCATGGCCGATTTCAAGGAGACCGTTTCCGGCAATTTTGAATTTTCAGCGAGCAAGGGAAGAATTTACCGGTTGACACTTCTTTCCAGGATACTTTCGGCCATCAACGTATCCAGGTTTCTCAAGGGAAAACTGCCCGATCTCCTGCAGGACGGGTTCGAGTACAACACCTTCTCTTTGAAAGCACGTGTCAAAAACAGCCGGATCCTGGTAAAAGAAGGTATTATCGACGCCACCGACATGTCCATTATCTTTACCGGTGAAGTGGATCCGGTCGAACGGAAAATGGATTTGACGTTTCTGGTCGCCCCCTTCAAGACGGTTGACATGATCATTACATACATTCCCGTGCTCAATACCCTGCTTGACGGAAAACTGGTTTCAATCCCGGTCAAAGCTGAAGGAAGCCTGAAAAATCCCTCGGTGACACCGCTTCATCCTTCCGCCGTCGGAAAAGGCCTGATAAATATGATGAAAAATATTGTCAACTCCCCTGTAAAACTGATGGAGAAACTGCCGTGAACCCTTTTGCCCGGTACGAAATTCAACTGACAAACCGGTATTCACACATCGGCCCTTTCGGCAGGCTGAAAATCACCGGCATTTTCAACATGCTTCAGGATGCTGCAGCCGAACACGCCTCCAAATTGGAAATCTCCGGGTTGGATATCGCAAAACAAAATCTGTTCTGGGTGATTTCCCGTTACCGGCTGCGGATCGGAAAGAACCCTGCGATAGGAGAACCGCTCTATTTATCCACATGGCGGGTATCCGTAAACAATCTATACGAACACCGGTTTTTCAGAATCCTTGACGGAAAAGACCGCACCATTGTCAATGCAGTGGGCCAGTGGGTGATGGTCAGCCGAAAGAACGGCAGACCATGCCGACTTACCACCTATATGCCTGAATCCATGCTTTCCGGGCCTCCTACAAAAGAGGATCAGGAGTTTTCAAAAATCATTCCTCTGGAACAATCCGATCTGGAATACCGGTTCAAAATCCGCATGCATGACCTCGATCTCAACCGCCACGTGAACAACAGCGTATATGTGGAATGGGCCGTGGAATCAGTACCCGGTGAAATTCTGGAAAGGTATACCCCTGAGACGATCAATGTCCGGTTTTTCAAAGAATCTTTCTTACAGGACCACATCACCTCTGCAACCCGGATTGAATGGAACAACGGACCGCCTTTTACCATTCATTCCATACAAAGATCCGGCTCCGGCGAAGGGCTTGCCGGCATTAACATCAAATGGAAACCCATGGAGCAGTCATGACCGATGAAGAGGGAGCCGCCTACCGGTCCGGATTACGGTATCTCGGACCGAGACCCCGGAGTGTGGCGGAGATGAAAGAGAATCTGTTGAAAAAGGATTTCAGCAGTGATATCGTGGAAAAGACAGTGGCACTTTTAAAAGAAGAGAACCTTCTTGATGACAGGGCATTTGCCGCGGAATTCGTCCGCAGCAGAGAACGGCGGAACCCGAAATCCAAACGGGCACTCAGGTACGAGCTTTTCGCCAAAGGCATTGAAAATGACATCATTGAAGAAGCAGTTGAACCGGTTGACGAATATGAATCCGCCAGAAAAGCAGTCGAAAAAAAATCTGCTTTGTGGGAACATCCGGACAGGGAAACGGTAAAAAAAAAAGTGTTCAACTTTTTACAATCACGCGGTTTCGGGTTTGATGTATCCATGACCACATACAAATATCTTCTGCATCACGCGGAAAACAAGGAGAATCCGGAATGAAAATCAGTTTTATCGCTGTAGGGGGAACCATAGACAAAGTCTATTTTGACAAACTGAGCGAGTACCAGATCGGAAATGCCAGGGTCGAAGAACTGCTCAAGGATGCAAGGGTCGGTTTTGATTACCAGGTGAACAGTATCCTTCGGAAGGACTCTTTGGATATGACGGACGCGGACCGGGAACTGGTCCGCCAGGCAGTGGAAAAGGATGAGAACCGGTATATCGTCATCACCCACGGAACCGATACCATGGTCGATACGGCGAACCGGCTCATGTCGGTAAAAGGAAAAATCATCGTTCTCACCGGGGCCATGGAGCCGGCTGCATTCAAATCCAGTGATGCATTCTTCAATCTGGGGTCTGCGGTTGCAGCCGTCCAGATACTGGAGGAAGGGGTTTATATCGCCATCAACGGCGGAATATTCGATCCGGCCGGGGTAAAAAAAGACCGGTCCGTTATGCAGTTCATCAAAAGCAGACAGTAAAACGGGTGATAAATTGGGAAAAAAAGGTTACAATTTCATGACTTTTTTTACCCAATCGGTTCTTTTCCTCCCCGGGTTCCAATGTTCCCCGGTGTTTCTTTCAAATCTTTTATCTTCAAACGGAAAACCAGCAGCGACTCCTTCATGGTATAATTCCTGCAGGGAAATTGGTCAGTCTGATTTTTCAACCTGTAAAAAGAGGCGGCCATGGCTGGTAGAAAAAGAACAAAAGAGAGACGGAAACACAAACGGTATCATGCAAAAGAAGGGGCATATGCCGCAATAAGTCCCAGATCCTATAAAATCGGACAAATTGTGGACATCAGTATGGGAGGTCTCTCGTTTAAATATATAGATACATCCGCATTCGACGATGACAGTGATTTTGATTATGAGAAGGACAAAAATCCCGAAACCATGTTTCTCAGCAGCATGGGATATTATGTCGGTGATCTGACGTTTGATACGGTGGCTGATTACAAAATCAACAACACCCCTTCATTCAGTAACCTCACCATCCGGAAACGCCATATCAGATTTGTGGATCTTGAACTCAAGCAGCTCTTTGATCTGGATTACTATATCCAGAAAAATGTAAAAAAAAGCGCAGAGTTCTGATCCGTCCGTTCCGATTATTCTTTATTTTCCGGCTGTATGATAATCTTTGCGCACCGGTCCGTATCCAGAAATTTCTTCGCTGTCCGGTCAAGATCGTCTGCTGAGATGGAAGCGTATCCCTCAACCAGGTTGCCTGCCCATTCCAGTTGTTCCGGATGGTTCATGGAACCGGAAAGGACCGAGTTCAGCCAGTACTTGTTTTCTCTTCTCATATCCCTTATATGGTTCATCACCGGTTTTTTTGCAAGAGAGAGTTCCTTTTTCGTTATTCCTTGGGAGGCAAGGGATTGCGCGATGTCAGTCATCTGCGCCAGAATGGTTTTGATATCCTTCCGGTCAACCCCGGCCACGGCATGCAGGACACCGTACCTGTGATATGCTTTTGAGGGGGAGTTATACACATAAGTGGTATATGCGGCCCCGAGCTTTTCGCGAACGGTTTTCCGTAACCGTTCGGAGAAAACACGGGACAGAAGATTCAGTTCTCGGGTCTGTTGGATATCCCAGAAATCATCCGTCAAAAATGCCACTTCGATGCGGGATTTGTCGATTCTGGTGTCCAGATCGAGTGTCAGGGTCTCGCCGCCGGGAAAGGACGGTGCGGCTGAAGATGGTGAAGATCGGGGGTATTCGCTTCGGTCATCAAACGTCCCCAGATATTCGGCTGCAGCCGATTCAAGGGTTTCACGATCAAAATCCCCGACCACGGAAACTTCCAGCGGCGCCTTGTTAAAATACGGCAGCAGCCAGGATTTGATGTCTTCGATTGTGATGTTTTCCACTTCTGCAGGCCCGGCCATTCCAAACCGCGGATCCCCGCCGGCGAGGAATTTTTCCCCTTTCACCTTCATGATGCCCTGCGGCCGGCGGACCCATTCCTTGTATTTCTGTTGATACCGCTTTTTCACAAGGGCAAGACTGCTGGGCCTGAACGCCGGATCCTGGATATGGGTTCGGATCAGCTGGAAAAGAAGTTCGATTTCAGAAGAAGCAGCCTTTCCGGAGAAGACAAAGGCATCCTCTTTTATGTTGAAACGGATGTTCACGCTGCTGCCGGCCAGAGCCTCTTTGAGCTTTTCTTTATCAAGCCCCCCTACCCCGCTTTCGTTGACAACCCGGTCTGCTGTTTCCGCAAGACCCGGCTTTTCCAGAGGTACGGTTTTCCCCCCGCCCGGAATTTTTACGGAAAAAATCAATTCCCCTTTTGTAAAATCGGTCTTTTTATAGTTCAGCCGAACCGAATTTGCAAAATCAACCGTCTGAATTTCCAGATCCGGATACCTTTTTGAGGTTTCAATCCCGCCCTTGCCGGATGGTACAGGCAGGTAAGGAAATGTCACTGCCTCTTCCTTTCCGGGCGACTCCACCTTGCGGTCCATGCTTTGTTGATACACGGTTTTGATGGTGTTTTCCGCCTGTTCTTCTCCATCTTTGATCCGGGCATTTCCGGTCACCAGAACCAGTCGGTGACCCTGGTCCCACGTATCAGAGAATGCTTCGGAAACACTTTGAACATCCAGAGATTGAATAAACGGTTTGAGGATATCTCTTTTCTGCTCAGGGGATTGAAAAATCTTTTTGCCGTTAACGTGATGAATGATCCGTCGTGCAATGGCACTGCTTTTTCGTGTGCCGCTTTTTTCGACGGCAAGGTCGAGCCGGTTGATATACTCTTTTTTCACCCTGTCCAGCTCAGCTTCGGTAAACCCGTATTCCAGAGCCTGGCGAAGATTCTGTTCCACCAGTTCCAGAGATTCTTTCCATCCGCCGGGGGTTGTTTCAGCCCCGATGGAGGAAAAGGAAACGGTTCGAAGAGAGGTCCCGGAAAATACGCTGGTATCGGAAACAGGAGAACCTTCCTGGTTCGGCAAACCCGCCATCCGGTGGGACACGATGGTGTCGGCCATATCCTTGACCGTCCGCTCTTTGAGCTTTGAAAGGGTCTGACGCTCAAAAGGCTCGTTTGAAACCGTCTCAATCGTCACCCGGGTGGACCCGGCTTCCGGTTCATAATGATAAAACGGTTTGATCCCTTTGTGGGGGGAAAAACCGCTGTCCGGCCGATCTCTTTCCGGCGCCCGGGGAGTGAAGCCTGAAAACCGATCTTCAATCAGATCCATGGCTGTCCCGGTGTCAAAATCCCCCACCATCACAAGAACCATATGGGACGGCCGATACCATGTATCATAAAAATCTTTCAGCAATCTTTGATCGGTATTTTTTATGCACTCGACGGTACCGATGGGAAAACGCTCCACAAGCCTGGAATCCGGGAGTTCAAACTCAAAAGAGGATTTAAATGTCCTGTAGGAGACGGAATCGCGCTGACGCTTTTCAGAAAGAATCACGCCCCTTTCCTTTTCGATTTCCGATTCAAGCAGCAGCGCTCCCCGGGCATAGTCATCCATCACGAGCAATGCATCAGACAGGCTTTTTTTGTCGCCTTTGGGCAGGGAAAGATCGTATACGGTTTCATAAAACCCGGTACTGGCGTTGGCATCAGCCCCGAAAGACATGCCGATGGACTGAAAGTACTCGACCAGCTCCCCCGGTTTGAAATGTTCGGATCCGTTGAAAAGCATGTGCTCGAGATAGTGTGCTGCCCCTTTTTGCTGGTCGGTTTCGTTAATGGAACCGGCCAATACGTCAAGGTGCATGCTCACCCGGTTCTCGGGAGTCGAGTTCTTGTACAGAATATAAGTGAACCCGTTATCCAGGGTTTTGTGGACCATTTTCGGATCCGGTGACAGCCCCGGGGCTGTAAAAACCGGACGATCCCCCCGGACTCCGGCACATGAAGCCGAAAGGAGTACCCAGAACAGTATGATCCAACAAGCCGGTTTTTTATAAAACATAATACCCCTTTCCGTTTAGGCAGCAAGTGAAAATAAGTTGTGCATATTGCGCCGAATTTTTATTTGTTTTCAAGGCGGGACAAGGTGCGCATAACGAGCTATGTAAGCCTTGTTCCAACGAAGAAAACAGATAAAAAGGCAAGCAAGATGTGTAAGTTATTTTCACTTGATGCCTTAGCTGTCTAATATCCCGGATTTGATTTTAACCGGATACATGGATTTCAGGCTTTCCAGCCAGTCCGTGTAAGCCTGCTGCTGTTTTTTCGACAGTATGCGCTCTTTGACTTTTTCCATTTTTTCATCTGTATCCGGTTTTTCCGGTACCTTTTTCTGCATAAGCTCGATCACATAAAACCGATCTTTGTTTTTCAAAACATTCGGGCACAATTTCTGATCGTTGGAGAGCTTGAATGCTGCATCCAGGATTTTTTCGGAACCTCCTATGCCTTCGATCTCCCCGTCTCTTGTAAAAAATCCGGTGGTTTTCATTTCAAGGTCTGCTTTGCCGGCCACGGATTCCATGGATTCTCCATTCTTGACGGATTCAAGGATTTTTTCCGCCTGTTTTTGAGCCGCTTGCTTGCGGAGCCTGAACGTCAGATCCGCTTTGACTTCCTGCTGAACCGTTTCAAATGACTTTACTTCCGGCTCGATTCGTTTCACCGGCTTGATCAGGTAATACGTATCCTGGATCTGTTTGACATCACTGATCTCATCCATCACACAGGAAAAGGCTTCAGACGCG
>CAYFVA010000028.1:0-16693 GCA_964346265.1 uncultured Desulfobacterales bacterium | reverse complement strand
AAGCTTTTGGGTCAGATTTTCTATTTTTTGTTCCAGTTTTTTTTGCTCCGGTTTTTTTTGCTCCGGTTTTCCGGTTTTATCCGGCGATTCGGGCTGAATCGGGGTGCATGCAACAGGAACGAAACAGGCTGCGGTAAACAGCAGGAAGACAAAACCGTATATTGAAAAGCGTTTCATAGTTTCACCCGGTTTGAGATGATTCCTTGTATGTGGACAAAAGGAGCATGGGGCTTGCAACGAATATTGACGAGTATGTACCTATGATCACGCCGATAATCATGGCAAACGTGAAATCATGAATGATTTCCCCTCCCAGAAAAAAGAGGCAGAAAAGTACGATCAGGGTGGTCGTGGAGGTCATCACCGTCCGGTTCAGGGTCTCGTTGATACTCCGATTGATCACCTCGTAAAAGGGTTTTTTCTGCATGGTCTTCAGATTCTCCCGGATCCGGTCAAAGATAATGATGGTATCGTTCAGCGAGTATCCGATAATCGTTAGCAGAGCCGCAATGATCGGGAGGGAAAATTCCACATCGAGTATGGAAAAAATTCCCACTGTGATGCCGATATCATGGATCAGGGCGACAATGGCGCCCATTGCATAGTTGAATTTGAGCTGCCAGAATATGATCAATGAGAGGATCAATGCAGCCGTGATCAGGATCGGGATACTCAGGTTGAAAATCGAGAGAAAGTACACCGCGCACATCAGTGCTCCGGCAGTTGCACCGGAGATAATCCATTTCAGCTCGAACCGTCCGGAAATATAGATGGTGATGAACAAAAGGGAATAAAAAATAGCAAGAAGCGCTTTTTTCCTGAGATCCTTGCCCACCTGGGGGCCGACCATTTCAATCCGCCGGATTTCAGGCATCGCTCCCGTGGATGCTTCGAGCGCCTGTTTGATGGACCCGGAGAACCCCTCTCCCGTCATTCCCGGCCGGCTGGTCCGTATCAGGTACTCATGGGAACCCTCCCCGCCGAAATTCTGCACGGACGAGTTCTCAAGCCCGATGTCGGAAAGGCCCTCTCTTATGTCGTTGATGGAAATGTCCTGGCCGAATCTGACCTGAACGATGGTACCACCGGCAAAATCGATGCCGAGCCTGGGCCCCTGGTGGATCAAAAGGGAAAAGGCACCGAGTAGGATCAGGATGATAGAGACAATGAAACCCAATTTTCGTTTTCCCAGAAAATCAATGTTCATCCCGTATTTAATTATCTGCATTGCGGCTTGTCCTTTATATGCTCAGTTGTTTGACTTGTCTGTTTTCCAGTATGAACTCGAAAATGCCCTTGGACAGAATCAGTGCGGTAAACAGACTGGAAATGATGCCGAGACTCAGTGTGACGGCAAATCCCTTGACCGGTCCGGTACCGAATTGAAACAGGACAATGGCGGCGATCAATGTGGTGACATTGGCGTCCAGAATGGTCAATGCCGCCCGGTCAAATCCGGAATTCACCGCAGCAGTCGGGGTTTTTCCCGCCCGTATCTCCTCTCTGATCCTCTCGTAAATGATCACGTTGGCATCCACTGCCATACCGATGGTCAGTATGATACCGGCGATGCCGGGAAGTGTCAGGGTTGCCTGGAATGCCGCAAGTCCGCCGCCGATCAGAAGGATATTGGCAAGCAGGGCGGTGTCTGCTATGAACCCCGCTCTTTTGTAATATATCACCATGAAAAGGATCACGAACGCACCGCCGATCACCATGGAAGTCAGGCCCTTTCGGATGGAATCGGCCCCAAGGGTCGGCCCCACGGTTCTTTCTTCTATGATTTTCACCGGAGCAGGCAGTGCCCCGGCCCGCAGAGCTATGGCGAGATCCCTGGCCTCCGGGGCTGTGAATCTCCCGGTTATGACGGCCTGTCCACCTGCGATTTCCGCCTGGATGGTAGGGGCCGAGTATACTTTGTTATCCAAAACAATGGCGAGCCGTTTGTTCAGATTTTCTCCCGTGATCTTTTCAAAAATTCTCGCTCCCTTCCGGTTGAACTCAATGCCGACCTGTGCCTGGTTGAACTGATCGAACTGAACCCGGGCATCGGTGAGCATGCTGCCGTCCAGAAGCACCCGTTTTTTGACGAGAAAGGGAATTCTGGTGACCTTGCCCGTGGCCGGGTCTTCCTTGTGCTGGTACAGGACTTCATCCCCGACCGGCGGATTTCCATCCAGGGCCTCCTGGACGCTGTTCTCTTCATCCACCAGCTGAAAGGTGAGCTGGGCGGTTCTGCCAATCAGGTCCTTTGCCCTTGAGGGATCCTGGATGCCGGGCAGCTGGATCAGGATGCGGTTGTCGCCCTGGATACGGATATCCGGCTCATTGACACCGAACTCGTCGATCCGGTTCCGGATCGTCTCAAGTGCCTGCTCGGTGGCCATCTTCCGGATATCCTTGCTCTCTTTTTCAGGAAGGGTGAATACCATTTCCGTTTTGCCGCCGGACTCGTCTGTTGAATCAATTTCCAGGTTGGCGAACTCGTCTGCAAGAATTTCGTTGAATTCCTCCATATCCTTGTCTGAACCGATTACGGCACGGATTTGATTGGAAGGAGTCCGTTCGATCCCCGAATGGGTAATCCTTTGCTTTCTCAGTTCCTTTTTGATCTCGTAAATGGTTCGCTCCACAGTGGATTCCACTGCTTTTTCCGTTTCAACTTCCAGTACCAGATGCATGCCGCCCTGCAAGTCAAGGCCGAGATTGATCGTTTTATGCGGCCACAAGCCGGGGGACAGGGTGGGCAGTGAGTAAACCAGCGCAACACCCAACACCACTGCAATAAGAATTTTCCTCCACGTCAGTTTCAATCTGTTCACTCCTAAAGTAGGTTAGCGATTATTCTTTTTTCTTATCCTTTTTGGTGTCCTCTTTGGTGTTCTCGGGTGCGGAGGAGGAACCTTGAACCAGACCTGCCACATTCCCCCTGTTGATCTTGATTTTGGTTTTTTCCGCAATTTCGAGGGTGATGGTGGATTCATCCAGGGAGGCGATGGTGCCGTGAATGCCGCCGGATGTGATGACGCGGTCTCCTTTTTTCAGGTTGTTGACCATCTCTTTGTGCTCTTTGGCCCGCTTCTGCTGGGGGCGTATCAGAAGAAAATAAAAGATGACAAATAGAATAATCAGGGGCATGAATGCTGCTATACCACCTGCGCCCTGTGCCTCGCCTCCTGTCTGTCCCATTGCAAATGCTGTTTCAATCAAAATAGTACCTCCAAAATAAATATTTGTTTGTGTTTATGATTCGTCCGATGAAATCCAGAGGGTTGTACCGTCGAATTTCACCCGGTCCACGTTTTCATATGAAATCTGCTCCAACAGGGTAAAAACCCTGCTCAGATCGTACACAACGATCTTGCTCAACGGCTGAATCAGATCGATGTTGGTATCGATTTTGTCTTCAGCAAGGTTGTAGATAATCACGGTTTTTTCCGAGAACTTGAGGATTTTGCCCACACCGGAACTCATTCCGGAATCATCCGGTTCGTCTGCTTTCGGTTCCACTGAGATACCACGGGAGCTGTAGTAATCCTTTATGATATCAAAATGGATATTCCAGACATTGTCTCCCGGCTGAACCACATAGACCCCGTATTCCCGGGCGCTGTCATCGGTCTGCGTGTCCGAGCCCTCGATTTCCGCCTCATGGACCTCTCCCCGTTTCATGGCCGCTCTTTCGATGATTTTTTCCATGGAGATTTTCCGTCCGCCGACAATGAAACTCTCATCGGATCTGACGATCAGGTCCACTGAATCGGAAATGCCCACCTCTTTCTTTCTCTGTTTCATCATCTTGCCAAGCCCGGTTTCCTTGTCAAGAGACTTGTAATCGATCGAGGGAATCTCAATGACTTCTTTTCCCTGGGAACCATATTCATCCGCTGAATCGTCCGCCGGCACTGTATCCTTATAGGATTGACCGTTTTCCGGCGCCTTGTCCCGGTCCACGGAGATCGAGTGCGCCGCGCCCGAAGATTCGGCGTCACCTCCCCTGGCCTGGCTGCCGGGTTGTACCTGGTTGCGCTCAGGGGAATAAAGACTGAAAAACACGATTGCGCCAAAGAGTATCAGGACAACCGCCGCAGCAAATATCCAGAGGTTTTTTTTTCTTTCCTTTTCAGGCATATGCCCCCTTGTGCTTACAAGTTAGCGAATGTTTCAATTACACAAAAGATGTGTTCATGTCAAGAAACTTTCAATTTACCCCGGTTGATGGTTGACGAAAATTTTCCCTTCACCGGGCATTATCTCCTGATCTCCAATGATGTTGATGGAAACGTTCCTCTTGGTTTCAATGGAAATGAGCTCTTCGCGTTTTTTGTTAAGAAGGTAATCCGCAACCGCGGGCGGTACGATTCCTTTCAGAGTTTCCACGTCATTCTTGCTGCCTTTATGGTCCATTTGGCGCAGAAAAGCAAGTCCCTGGGTTTCGGCCGAGGGAACATGCCCCCTGCCGTTGCAGTGACTGCAGGTTTCATAGCTTCCGAAAGTGATGGCCGGCCGGATCCGCTGCCGTGACATTTCAAGAAGCCCGAACTGGGAAAGCCCTCCCACTTTGGACTTGGCCTTGTCCATTTTCATGTGCGTCTTAAGTGTTTTTGTGACATCGGCTTTATGTTTTTTCTCTTTCATGTCGATGAAGTCAACCACGATCAGTCCGCCCATATCCCGTAATCTCAACTGTCTTGATACCTCTTCTGCAGCCTCGATGTTGGTGTGATAAGCAGTGGCTTCAATGCTCTTTTTCTTGGTGGATTTTCCCGAGTTCACGTCAATGGCCACAAGCGCTTCGGTCTGGTTGATGGAAAGAAATCCACCGGATTTCAGCGGAACGGTCTGTTTGTAAATGGAGGCGATCTGTTCTTCAAGCTGGTATTTTGTAAAAATCGGTTTGGTTCCGTTGAACTGTTTGACGTTCTTTTTGTGGGTCGGGGCGATGATGCCGATAAAATCCAGCACTTCTTTGTACACATCCGGGTTGTCAATGAGGATTTCCTTGACATCATTGGTGAAATAATCCCGGATCGAGCGGATGATAAAGTTCTGTTCCCGGTAGAGAAGGGAAGGGGTCTTGCTTTTGACGGCCTTGGAACTGATGCTGTTCCAGATTCTTGTCAGATATTTAAGGTCGTTTACCAGCATGGTTTTGGTGGCTTTTTCTCCGGCGGTCCGGACAATAAAGCCGAATCCTTCGGGAATATTCATCTTGTTGACGATATTCAAAAGCCGTTTTCTTTCCTTTTCATCTTCGATTTTTCTGGAGATCCCCTTGGTTTCGTTCCCAGGCATCAGCACCCCGTGTCTTCCGGGAAGACTGACAAAGGTGGTCAGCATCGCTCCTTTGTGGGCAATGGGGTCTTTTATTACCTGAACGATCAGTTCCTGCCCCTTTTTGATCAGGTTGGAAAGGCTGGGTTTGCCGGATTCCGTGTCCTGGAAATAGTCGTTGTGAATTTCCTGCTTTTGCAGAAATCCGTTTTTCTCCGCTCCATAGTCAACGAAAACCGCTTGAAGGCTCGGTTCCACCCGTACCACGGACGCCTTGTAAATATTGCCCTGGGTGACTTCTTTGGAAGATGTTTCAATTTCAAACTGTTCAAGCTTGTTATCCCTCACGGACGCAATCCGGGTTTCATCCGGGTCTAATGCGTTGATAAGTATTTTTCTGGTCATTAAATCAGTTATGTCTCCTCTTCTTGGGTTGATTTTTGTTTGA
Source organism: uncultured Desulfobacterales bacterium (assembly GCA_964346265.1). GTDB lineage: Bacteria > Desulfobacterota > Desulfobacteria > Desulfobacterales > Desulfobacteraceae > JAIPEK01. The sequence continues at coordinate 10,971 of CAYFVA010000028.1, read as the reverse complement.
GTATGTCATAATAGGTCATGATTCGTTCCACATACCGTATCGGTTCCCGGCCCCTTGCATAGCCGTGTTCCGTTTTTTTGTAAAATTCCCGTGTCGTCAGCAGGGGCAGTACGGTTTTCACATCCTCCCATTTGTTTTCATCCAGCCCTCTTTTTGCTGCGGCTTTGCGGACATCCTTGATATGACCGTACCCGATATTGTAGCTGGCAAGGGAAAACAGCATTCGCTGGTGTCTGTTGTCAATCTCTTCAAAACGGTTGAACATCGTTTTGAGGTATTTGATGCCCGCTTTTATACTCTGATGGGGATTGAGTCTGTTGTCAATCCCCATTTCCTCGGCCGTATCCATTGTGACCTGCATCAGCCCCCTGACGTTGGTAAAGCTTCTGGCTTTCGGGTTGAAATGTGATTCCTGGTATATTACGGCAGTTACCAGCCGCCAGTCAAGCCCTTGTTTTTCCGCCTCTTTTTGAATAACATCCTTGTATTCGGGAAGCCTTGTTTTGATACGGTCGTGAAATTTTTTGATATCAAAGTAGTCAAAATTGTTCATGTTGCCGTAGTATTTGTTGTAAAGCGACTCAAGGGTTCCGTTGTTACGGACTTCCAGCAGAAACAGATTCATCCGTTTTAACAGTTCCGTGTCCGTTTTTCTCACCGCCCATGCCAGAGATTCCTTTTCCTGGATCGGGATTCCGATGCGGATGTCCGGATAGTACCTGCGGTTGAGAAGGGCGATGTTGGTGTCCGCCACTGTGAACTTGATCCGTCTTTCCTGAACCATCCGGATCAGCTCTTGTGTGGGCAGGTTGTCATGCAGGACGATCGAGAAGTCGATGCCCCGTTCTTTGAGTTCCTCCAGCCTGTGGTGATAGGAGGTTCCTCTCCTGACATGGAGGGTCCGGCCGGCCAGGTCCTCGATATTATCGGCCCCGAAAATCAGTTTGTGATGAATCAGTCTCTGCTGGATGGTCATGTACGGAATGGAAAACGCGACCCTTTGTTTCCGCTGCGGGGTGATGGTGACTCCGGCGGCGATAAAGTCGCCCTGTCCCTGTTCCAGCCGATAAAACAGACTGTTCCATCCCGGTGTAGTGATATCCATCCGGACACCGAGGCTGTCTGCGAACTTTGATGCCAGTTCATATTCAAATCCGACCGGGGCTCCACGGTAGATGTAATACGAGTTTGCGCTGTTGGTGGTCAGAAGCCGGATACGTTCTGTATGCCGTATCCGGTCAAGAGAGCTTGCATCGGTGTCTGTATTGTTTTTCTGAATGACGACGCAAAATGCGGTTAAAACAAGGCAGCATGAATAAACGAGTATAGAGGCAAGATGGTTTTTGAAAAATTGAATCATCTTATTCAGTCGTTGGTTCTGCATGGCTTTCGACTTCAACCGATGCTGCATGAAGGAAGCCGCCCGGAAGTTTCTTGCCCCTCTGGGCGCGGTTTCCGGTATATTCATCAAGGTTGGAACCACTCAGCCGCAACGCATGTTTGCCGGAACGAATCACAAGATGCGAACCCGAAGGCAGGATCTTCAATGTTTTTATAAGTTCCGGATCATCGGATGTAAGCGCTTTGGGCGGAATTCCGATGATTTTATTCCCCTTGCCTTTGTCAAGGATTGCCATATGTCGCACCGGAAAGACGAGAAGCCGTCCTTTCGTGGTAACCACGGCAAGGTGGTCTGTTTCTTTGTCAAAAACGGGCAAGGGTTCCATGAGCTTTGCATTGTCCGGAAGCTGAATCAGGAATTTGCCGTTCCGGCTTTTGGCTTTAAGATTTGAAAAAGGGGTCAAAAAACCGTATCCATGGTCTGAAAAAAGAAATATCATGGTGTCGTTCCGTTCCGCCACCATGTATTGAATAAACGCATCAGGCTTTATGGAAAGCCTTCCGGTGATCGGTTCCCCGAAACCGCGTGCGGACGGAAAGGTGTGGCAGGGAAGGCTGTAGCAGCGGCCTTCCGAATCCAGGAAGGCGGCATGTGAGTCGCTCCATGTCCTGCTGTAGCTGAGAAGATGGTCGTTTGTCTTGAATTTCAGGTTGTCCGGGACAATCTCGTGCCCCTTGGCCGATCGGATCCATCCGTTTTCAGATAAAATCACGGTGACCGGCTCGGTTTCAATGACCTCGGATTCGGAAAAAGCCTGGGCGTCCTCTCTTTTCGTAATGGGAGTGATCCGGGAATCCCCGTATTTTTTCATGTCCGCCCTGATTTCCTTTTTAATCTCTTTTTTAATGAGCGTATCCGAAGAAAGGATTTTTTCAAGCCGTTTGCGTTCTTCCTCCAGCTTGTCTTTTTCCGACATGATTCTGATTTCTTCCAGCTTGGCCAGCTGCCTCAGCCGGATTTCGAGAATGGCCTCGGCCTGGCGTTCTGATAGATCAAAACAGGAGATCAGTTCCGTTTTGGGGTCATCGTTGTCCCTGATGATCCGGATGATTTCATCCAGGTTGAGGTAGGCCACCATCAGGCCTTCCAGGATATGCAGCCGGTCCACCACCTTTTCGAGCTGGTATTCAAGTCGTTTTCGGACGGTCTCAAGCCGGAACTCGAGCCATTCGGAAAGAATGGTTACAATGTTTTTGACTCTTGGATAGCCGTCAATGCCGATCATGTTGAGGTTGACCCGATAGGATCTCTCCAGATCGGTCGTGGCGAACAGGTGGTTGACAAGGGCCTGTTTGTCCACCCGGGGGGATTTGGGAACAATAACGAGCCGGGTGGGATTTTCATGGTCGGATTCATTCCGGATATCGGCCACCATGGGCAGTTTTTTTGCCTCCATCTGGCCTGAGATCTGTTCGATGATTTTTTCTCCGGAACCGTGATAGGGAAGGGCGGTGACCACGATGTCATCGTCTTCGAACGTGTATTCCGCCCTCATTTTGATTTTGCCGCCGCCTGTGGCGTAAATCTCCCGGATCTGTTCCGGTCCGGTGATGATCTCCGCTCTTGTTGGGTAGTCCGGCCCCTTGATCAGGGTACAGATCTTTTCGATGTCCGTGTCCGGATCGTCGATCAGCTTGATCAGCGCCCGGCTCACCTCGCAAAGATTGTGCGGCGGAATATCCGTGGCCATTCCCACCGCAATTCCCGTGGTCCCGTTGAGCAGCAGATTGGGCAGCCGTGCCGGAAGGATCTTGGGTTCGTCAAGGCTTCCGTCGAAATTGGGAATCCAGAAGGTGGTGCCCTGTCCGATTTCATCGAGCAGGAGTTCCGAGTAAGGAGCGAGCCGGGATTCGGTATACCGCATGGCGGCAAAGGACTTGGGGTCGTCCGCATCTCCGATATTGCCCTGGCCGTCCACCAGGGGATACCGGTATGTAAACGGCTGGGCCATGTGGATCATGGCTTCGTAGCAGGCCGTGTCTCCATGCGGATGGAATTTTCCCAGTACATCCCCCACGGTCCGGGCGGACTTTTTGTGCTTTGCGTTTCTGCCGAGACCCAGCTGGCTCATGGCATAAATGATTCTTCTCTGGACCGGTTTGAGACCGTCTCCGATATGGGGCAGCGCCCTGTCCAGGATCACGTACATCGAGTAGTTCAGGTACGCCATCTGGGCGAAATCGATAAACGGTTTCGTTTCAAATCCTTCCATACTGTCGGGTGTGTTGACTGTCATTATTCCAACTCGTTTATATTGCCTTTTTCTTCAATCCACAGTTTGCGCTCCCGGATTCTTTTTTTTCCCAGAAGGATGTCCATGGTTTCGAATATGCTCGTTTCAGCGTGGTGGTGTTCGTCAAAATCCGCCACAAGCTGGACAAGCCTTCTCGTTTCCGGAGCGATGGTGGTTTCCTTGAGTTGTACCGGATTCATTTCCCCGAGGCCCTTGAAGCGCTGGATGCCGATTTTTCCGGGCCTCTTGCGCCGGTTGATCTTTTTGATGATACTCTTTTTTTCCGATTCGTCCAAAGCGTAAAAGGTTTCCTTGCCCACGTCGATCCGGTATAGCGGCGGCGTGGCCAGAAAAAGGTGTCCGTTCTGCACGATACAGGGGAAGTGTTTGAGAAACAGGGCGCAAAGCAGGGTGCAGATATGAAGCCCGTCCGAATCCGCGTCCGCCAGTATACAGATTTTGTTGTACCGCAGGTTGGAAATATCATGCGATTCCGGGGTAACGCCGATGGCGGCGGAGATGTCGTGGATTTCTTTAGACTCGAGGATGGTGGATGAATCGTGATCCCAGGTGTTCATGATTTTGCCCCTGAGCGGCATAACCGCCTGGAAACGTCTGTCCCTTGCCTGTTTTGCCGATCCACCGGCGGAATCTCCCTCCACAATGAAAATCTCCCGCTTGTCCCGGTCGCTGCTGGTGCAGTCGGACAGTTTGCTGGGCAGGGAAGGTCCGTTGGCGGTTTTTTTTCTGGACACCTTTTTGGCTTTCCGGATCCGGTTTCTGGCGTTTTCCACACAGGCCAGCGCCAGCCGGTTGCCGGCTTCCGTGTTCTGGTTCAGCCAGAGGCTGAAGGCATCCCTTGTCAAGGAACTGACAAGGGTGGTGCAGTGGCGGGAAGACAGGCGCTCCTTGGTCTGTCCGGAAAACTGGGCATCGTTGAGTTTCACCGAAAGCACAAACCCGATGTTCTCCCAGATATCCTCGGGGGCAAGATACACTCCTTTGGGCAGAATATCCCTGAATTTGCAGAATTCCCGGACCGAATCGAGAAGCCCGGACCTGAATCCGTTGACATGGGTGCCGCCCAGCGGGGTGGGGATCAGGTTGACGTAGCTTTCCCGGATATTTTCCGCCGGTTCCTCCGTCCAGTTCACCGCCCATGCCACGCTTCCTTCTTCGGTTTTTTCCGAACCGGAAAACGGGGTTTCCAGAATCGTTGTCTCCGGGATGTTTTCCGACAGATAGTCGTTCAACCCTTTTGTGTAATGCCAGGTGATATGTTCGTCTGCTAACTCGTTGGAAAGGGTCACGGTCAGTCCGGGGCACAGGACGGCTTTGGCCCGCAGGGCGTGTTTGAGCGTATCAAATGAGAACACCGGTGTTTCAAAAAAATCCGGGTCCGGGTAAAAAAGGATGGAGGTCCCGGTCCGGGATTCGGAAATCCGGTCGATTACAGCCAATTCTTCCTGTTGAACCCCCTTTTGGAAGGTGATCCGGTACTTTTTTCCGTCCCGGCAGATGGTTATGGCCAGGAAAAAGGAAAGCGCGTTGACCACGGAAACCCCCACTCCGTGAAGCCCGCCGGAATATTGGTAGTCCTTGTTGGAAAACTTGGCCCCTGCATGGAGCTTGGTCATGATCAGTTCAACACCGGAGATTCCTTCTGCGGGGTGAACGTCCACAGGCATGCCCCTGCCGTTGTCAGCCACCTCCAGCCCACCGTCCCGCCGCAGGCACACGTCGATCCGGTCCGCCCACCCGGCAATCGCTTCGTCCACGCTGTTGTCGACGACTTCAAAGGCGAGGTGGTCCGGGCAGGACGTATCCGTGTACATGCCCGGCCTTCTTCTGACGGGCTCAAGGCCTTTGAGGATTTCGATGGACTCGGCGTTGTAGGTTCCGGCGCCTGTATCGGCGGCCTTTTCAGTGCTGTGTGTATCAAAAAGTGTCATAAGTTATGGAATTTCACTATAAAACATACTATTATCAAAATGAAATCTTCATATACCATGATCATTCAAAAAAGTAAAAAGGGTTGGGCTCCTCAATGGAAATTATCCTGGATCTTGACGAACACTGCATTGAAACGGAAATCCGAAAACAGTACAACCGGACGGTGGATCACCTTCTCCGGAGCGGTGTTTTTAACCGCCGGGACGAACGGAAAGTGGAGATTTTAAAATTTTTTTTGGAAAATTTTAACTTTAATATGATAAGGTCGGTCTGCGAAGAATATCTTCAAGAAAAGGACAATCATGCATTCATTCTGGATAAAAACGGCCGGATTGAGATTGTTGTGAACGGCAAACGGGTATATAAAGGAAAAGCTGCAATCAATGAAGACTGATTTCGATCCGGACCATTCCGCCGCCACCGGAATAAAAAAGACATGGGAAAAAATGGGGGCCGAGGAGAGGGGAAAGGTGGTTTCCCAAGCGGTTTCCCTTGCCCCGGACGATGCGGTGGTACCGATTATCAAAGGGATCTCTTCGTATAATTTTGCTCTGCGCAACCTTTCAAGAAGGACTCTGGGCGAAGTAAAGGTAAAGCTTTCAGATAGTTTTGCCGCCGCACATGACCAAAAGACGTATCTTGAGCTGATCGGGCGGTCGGATACGTTCTGCGCCAGGATTTACAGGGAAATGGTGTCCGGCGCCCTTGAATCCGATTTTTATCTTTACTTTACAACCCTTATCGAATCAAAGGGAAGAGGGCCTTTTTACGCCTGGAAAATTCTGTGCAGGGGATATCTGTCCGCACGGAATTTTTTATCTCTTCTGGATACCCTCTCGGACGAAGACAAGCTGTCTCTTATACTGCAGTACATTGATGCAAGTCCTTCGATCAGAAGACGGTGGGCGGTTGTGTGCAAAAAACTGATTGCCGGAATTGAAAACAGGCATGCGGTACTCACTCTTTTTGCCGATCTTTTTGATACCGGAAGGGAACCGGACCCGGTTTTATACACGCTTCCGTTTTTGAACAATCCGGAAAGGCTTCTGTATGAAGATCTGTACTCTTCGGATCCGCAAAAAAGATGCCGTGCCCTGAAAGCAGGCTCATATATTCTTGAAAAGATGGATCCTTATTTTCTGGCCAATATTTTGAGAACGGAAACGGACAAAAATATTCGGATCACTGCACTGAAAATTATTGAAAACTCCACAGCCGGAACATACGCTTCCATATGGCCCGATATCATGAAATTGATCTATACCGGCAGCAGAGAGGAGGCCCTCACCGCATTCAGGGCCATTGTGGTGGCGGATGACAAAGATCTGCCGGGCCTGCTCGAGAGTATTCATCTGAACCGGAATGAGCTGATGACCGATATACTGGATGAGATCGCCGGGTTTTCCAGGATTTCGTTTTTCTTTGTTCAGGATATCGCATTTAACCGGAAAAAATACAGCCGGATTCATCTTGGTGTACACCGGGCCTGCATACTCGGTATCACAAAAAAAAGGCCGGAAAGGGTGCTGAATGTACTGAAAGAATTCAGGAACCATTCGGATGATGATCTCCGCATGAATGTCAATCGCTTCCATGAAAAAGTGGGCCGGTATCTGGCCGGTGAAAGAGAAGAGATCGGGACCGCTCCTTCGGTATCCGCTGAAAAGGCCCAATCATCCGGTAAAAGAAAAATAGATTTCTTCAAAGCCTTTTTCCGGCCCACGGTGGAAAACAGACTGGCAGCTCTCAAGGAGGAAACCGGTCGCAACCGGTATGATTTCGACCGCGAATATATCGAGGGTGTGGATCTTTCCGGCATCCGTCCCACAGGCTCGCCAATTTTTTTTACCGACTGCCGGATACACGATTCCGATTTTTCCGGCACGGAAATGTACGGGGCCTGCTTTGAAAACTGCATCCTCCATGATGTGAACTTTCAGAACGTCTCGTTTGACACGGTTTCTTTTGAAAACAGTGTTCTTTTGAATGTGAATGCCGCAGGATCGTCCATGGTGAGAGGCAATTTCAAAAACACACAAATTCACAATTGCGATTTCAGCAACACAGATGTAACCGACTCCTTTTTTACCGGTGCATCCATTGCCAAAACCTCTTTCGCCCGTTCCGATATCACCGGAGCTTCGTTTGTCCTGACCGACATTGCCCTGGTATCTTTTACAGACACTTTTGCGGAATATTCCGATTTTACCGCTGTTTGTGCACGTTTTTCCCGGTTTCCCGATTTTACGGATCTTTCGTTGAAAACCGGATACGCTGATTTTAATGCGCGTTCCTTTGAACTTGCTTTGGCTGATATTCCCGATTTTGACGAGAAGATTGTCTTTTCGATTGAAATGCTGATATTTATTGAGTTTATCCACTACGGCAGAAAGATGTTTTTCAAGAAAAACAAGCTTTCCCATCTCATTGCACTGGACGTGTTCGCCCGGAAACAGGCGGATTTTTTCGAAATTCTGCCTCTTCTTCTGCATGAAAATATTGATATTCCCGGCTATGAAAAAATCGATGAAGACTGCCCGAAAGGAATCGCCCAATATCTGCCGGAGAGTGAAACCGGCCGACTGGCCCGAAAATACGTTGGCAGTAAGCAGGTCCGTATCCGCAGGCAATCAGGACCGTATATCGAAGGGCTTTTTACCATCGGCAGTACCGGCTCCGTGGCCCAGGCCGGAGATTCGGACATCGATTACTGGGTTTGTATACGAGAAGAATTTTTTTCGGCAAAGCAGAAAGCCCTTTTTCAAAAAAAGCTGGATCAATTCGGCCGCTGGGCCGGAAAAGAATTCCGGATTGATGTGAATTTTTTCATCGTGGATGTCAATAAAGCGCTTCACAACGAATTCGGAGAACTTACGTTTGAAAGCTCCGGATCAGCACAGGCCCGTATACTCAAAGAAGAGTTCTACCGCACCATGATCTGCCTTGCCGGAAAGCTTCCCCTGTGGTGTGTGTTGCCCGTGAACGTCAGTAAAAATTACTACAACCGGATCAACAGCCTGGTCAAGGCCTCGTTTCCCAATTCACGATACATCAACCTCGGGGACCTTCACGGCATCCCTCCGGGCGAATATTTCGGCGCCTCGGTCTGGCAGATGTACAAGCTTTTGAACAGTCCGTTCAAATCGGTCATCAAGATGGGGCTTTTGGAAAAATTCATCCAGGAATACGGTAAAGCAGCGCTGCTTTGCAACCGGGTCAAGGATCTGTGGATGAATGCGGGCACGCACATGATGATATATCGAAGCGATCCCTACTATACCCTATTGAGAAATCTCATGGATTACTATCGGCAGCAGGGGGATCAGGAGACCGTTACACTGATCCAGGTCTGCTTTCTTCTGAAGATGAAATTCAAAAAAGAATCGGACGTCCGAAACACCCTGTTCGGTCTGAGGGGGCTTTTGATTGAAAGATGCATGAGAAACTGGGGCATGCAAATGAAGGACATACTGGATATCGGTGGATTTGAGGATTGGGAATACAAGCGGATCGTGGAGCTTTCTTCCAACATTAAAAGCTATATGATCGGCAAGACCCAGGTCATTAACAATTCATTCCGGAACAGTTTCCAGAAGCATTCCAAGATCACACCCGAGGAGAGGACCGCGCTTGTGAGAAAGATAGTGGTGGAGTTCGGCCGCAAAAAAGGAAAAGTGGAAAAGATGCTGCTCCTTTCAAGAAGTGACCGCCATTTTCAAAGGTTGAGCCTGAAATATACCAAACCGGATCAGCCCGGCGGGGCGTGGACTTTGATCAGCAAGTCTTACGGCGCGGGGTCCAACGCTGAAGAGTCCCTCCAAACAGCAGGCAGGATCGAAAGCATCGCTGCCTGGCTGGTCAACAATTGGTTCGTGGCCGATGATACGGTCATTACGCTGGTGCCGAATCCCACCTATGTTACGATTGATGATGTAAACAGTCTTCTTGTCCGCATGAATGAGTTTTTCCAGCCGGTCCTGCAACAGTCGGTGGATTTTTCAACTCTTCTGCTTGAGCCCGCCATAACAGCGGTGTTTGTCTCTTTGAACCTGTATGCGCCCAGAAACAATCTGTCGGTTCAGCATTACTCCGCGGTTTATGTCAACTCATGGGGAGAGATGTTCATCGAATCGGTGAACGCAAAAGGCAACGGTTTTTCCTGCGCTGAAGACGTCAGAGACAGTGTGTGTTCTCTTCTGGGCATCCCGGGGCTTCCGGAATATACGTATTTTTATACTCCCAGGTCATTCAGCGGTAAAATCGATATATGAGTGTCTATCCGTAAAAATCCGTAACAGCCTGTACAACCTTTTCCGGGTCATCGATCATTTGGATGATATCAAGGTTTTCCGGTGATATCATCTTTTCGGTGACAAGCTTCTGTTTGATCCAGTCGACAAGACCCTGCCAATAACCGGATCCCATAAAGATGACCGGGATCGGCCGGATTCTTTTGGTCTGGACAAGGGTCATCACTTCGAAGGCTTCATCCAGGGTTCCGAATCCCCCGGGAATGATAATCACCGCTTTGGAGTGTTTGATGAACATCACTTTCCGGACGAAAAAATACTTGAATTCCTGCCGGATGTCTGCATATGGATTGGGCGTCTGCTCCGACGGCAGCAGGATATTCAGCCCTACGGAAGTTCCGCCGGCTTCGCCGGCCCCTTTGTTGGCGGCTTCCATGATGCCGCCGCCGCCGCCGGTAATCACGGCATACCCCTTCTCTGCAAACAATGCGGCTGTTTTTTTCGCTGTTTTATAGTTTGTGCTTTCCGGGTCGGTTCGCGCGGAACCGAAAATCGATACCGCCCGGCTGATATCTTTGAGGGTGTCCATCCCTTCGACGAATTCCCCCATTATTTTGAAAAGACGCCAGGCCTCTCCGCTTTCCACACCGTTGATCGGGTATGGCTCATTCTTCATGTCAGATCCTTTACTTTGCTGCCGGCATACAGCCGGCGGTTTTTCAGACGCCTCACCCTTTTCCCTGGTATCCTATGGTCACCTGGTCGTTTTCCACAATCACAGGAACTTTCCTGACACCGTCGGACAGTTTGAGCATTTCATTGAGTCCGGCTGAATCCTGCTTGACATCGATATATTCCACATCCGCACCTGATTTTTCATATGCTTCCCGAGCATTGCTGGTATGGGGTCAGGCGCTTTTGCCGAAGATCCTTATTTTCTGTGACATGTTGTTCTCCTTTCTGAACGGGCAAAGCCCATAAATCTATTGTCTTGTTGTATAACAGTCATGATGCACAGCATCACAACAAACCATGAAACGTGAACGCAAAAGCTTCTTGTCTCTTGTTTCCAGTTTCCAGTTTCTTATAAAAACCCTGTACACCTTTTTACCATGACAGCGCGAATATATCAA
>CAYFVA010000027.1:0-16800 GCA_964346265.1 uncultured Desulfobacterales bacterium | reverse complement strand
GCCTCCGCCGTCTCAAAATCAGATCCCCCAGCGGGGTCTCCCGAAAATCCAGTTCCTCGTAATTCAGACTCATTTTCAAAATATGGCACAAAATCTCAACAGATTCAATCACGGAATGAAGAACAATGGCATGAAATGGGAAAAAACCTTTGGGATTATTTTCCGCGGGTAAAAGAGATATCACCGAAATAGCTGACCGCTGATTCCCCGGTGTTGTCCGAGTCGGTCATCACGGCCACTCCGGAGATCATGGGCGGCTTTTCACCAAAGACCTCCCGAAAGTCCTGGTAAACGTTGCGGGTTTCGGTAATCCATTGGTTTTTCCGCTTCGCACCGCTCTCCACCGTGATCATCATCACCCGGTCGGTGAAAGGGTTTGGCACCCGCGTGCCCACTGGGGCCCGGCTACCCCAGATATAGTTGATGGCGGCCTTTGGTGGATATTCCCCGTAGATGGCCTTGGCTGTACCAAACTTGGCCTTTTCCCAGAAGCCGGCTTGTTCCGGGTTATAGGCAAAAGCGATGTAGATGCGGGCCGGATAGTCGTCACCGCTTTTCATGGTGACGTCCCCCTGCTGATAGACATTGGATATCTTCCAGCTCCACCGGATCACGGGAAATTCTTGTGGATCTATGCGGATTTTTCGTATCAGTCCGGAGGCAGAGCGATTGCTGCGGGCCCGCAGTACCGTGGTGCCGTCGTCCCGGACCAGGTCATAGCGGGTGTGCCTGTCGATCTTGTCAAAGGTAAGGGGCTCCCAGCCTTCAGGCAGGCTGCTGTCCGACGGATCCGCCTCGGAAAACTCCCCGATCACGAGGGGTTCCTGGTCGGCCCCTGAAACAGCAGCGGCTGCAAGCAAGAACAACAGGATAAGGCCGGTCCATCTTGTCGCCCGGGGCAGCCTCCTGTGGCAAAAACAGTTCATATCTCTTTCGTCTCCCTGCCGATCCGCATGATTTTGAATCCAGCCCTGCCGGACGGAAGTAATTTATACATTCTCGCTAAGGTCCTCGGAAATAAAAAAAGCCGCTTGGGTCTGTGCCTTTGTTCTGTTCATACGCCTTAACCTGCATGGGATTCGATTGTATCAATGACAATGTCGTTGAGCTGCGGGTAGTAAGTTTTCTTTTTGGCAGCTTGACAGATACTGTCCTCCCACAGGCGAAACGAATCCACATTCTTCAGCGTGTGGTCAGCAACTTTTGGGTTCCCCTTTTCAGCAATTTCACGGATTCCTGCAACTGCCTGATCATCGGCAGGAAAGTACAAAGGTATCATTCCCTTATCCTTTGGAATTGCATCAAATATCATCTTTGAATGCCTTTCACGCTCGCAGTCTTTCATAAATTTTTCCAGGCTGAAAAAATTTAGGCTGCCTAAAGCACCCATAGCATGTCGTAAAATATGTACTCCATACTTGCGCAACGCGTTACGGCTCAATTCTGAATCAAAGATTGCCTGAGAAGTAACATCGGGTATGCTCGTACTGCCTCCGGTCTGAGATGAAGGGAAATTTGTGATCCAAGTATTGATTCGTGCCAGGGCTGCATTGATGAATGTTTGTTGGGGGGAACTGTAAGAGAGATTCCCGCCTGCCTCGACAACACTTGGTATACCACAGTGAATGCAGGATATACCGGGGGTAACGGTCTGGGCAATGATCATCATGAAAAGAACCTGGGCATGGTTCTGTGTCAGGAAGGCTTCCGGGGTACCAGGGGCAGAGATGCCGGCCATGCTCTGGTCGATCAGTAAAAGGTTGTTTCCGGTACGGGCACTGCGCAAAAAAGGATCCACCATGTTATTCATAGGCCTTAGGGATGTAATCAGGCTGGTACCATCGAGCCAGTCCTGTTTTCCTTTTAGAAATGTCACCTCGTCATCGTTCATCGCATTTGTAGTGATCATTTTGAGACCTTGATATTTTTTTTCCATCAGCTGAGCGATTTCGAAGAGGGAAATGGTCTTATCGCAGGCCACCGGCAGACTGAAAATTTCTACAACATCCTTTTGTTCGCTTATTGTGGAGATCAGGTTTTCGTACTCTGATCGGTTGGCAGGACGCAATTCTTCGTCTCCAGCCCGTTTTAAAAATGGTGAAGTTGCACCGGTGCCGAAAATGTTTACTCCCGGGTCAAAGGGCATTTCACAGGGTACCTGTTCAAGACAGTGATCAATATACTCTCTTTTCAAGGGAATGAAAAGAGCCGTTCCGTTGTCGAAATCAACAGCATCGGCTTCCATAAGAAGATTCATGAGTAGTTGGTTTTCACTGAGATCTATGCCGATATCTGTGAGCACCTGTTTTGCGTTTTCATTAATACGCTGGTAAAGCGCTTTTTCAGCGATAAGATCGTCCATATCTTCCATGCGAAATTGAGTTTTTTCCCGAATCGTTTCGTCGTTGACATGATGCAGGAGATCTTCATAAATAGATTTAGCCTTTTCAAATTGAGCCTTCTTTTCCAGAAGTATTCCCTTGTCAAATGTCTCATCTGCCTGCTTGTTCATTAATATGACTCCTAGTTAAGTGGCGTGCCCGTTTCGTTTCTAATGTACATCTGCAGTACTGTGTAAGGCAAGTTTTTTATTTTCATTTAATGGGTTCGAAAGGCAGGTTGCGATTCTACCTATGTATCTTTTGTTCAAGTTATTGTTTCATTGAAAGCGATATCCGTCTTTAATGGCTTCTTTGACTTATAAAGTCTCGCTAAGATACTACATCGTGACATAAGCGTCAAGATTCAAGAAATGCCCTGCAGATGTATTCGTTCCAGTGGTCCGGTCAAAGAGGGCGGAGCCGGTAGTGCGGGCGGTTTTTCAAAAAAAGAGCAAAAGAAAACCCGAATCCGTCCGGGGAAATCTCCCCGGCGGATTCGGGCGTCAGGTGAAATGGCAAAACCGAATGTGGTTCTCAACTGACAATCAGCCGCTGCCGCAGCAACTTCCCGGTCCGGCGCAGCCGGATGCCTGTCCGGGAGAGGAGCCGCAGCAGGCGGTATCCCCCGGACCGGGCATTCGGCCGCTGGAAGGAGAAGATGACGGCGCGGACAGAAGCTTTTCCACGTTGCCGCTTTTGCAGTGGCCGCATGTGGGCGCATCTTTTGCGCTGAAAGTAATGACCTCGCTGATTTCGCCGCAGTCGGCGCATTTGTATTCAAAGATCGGCATGGTATATCCTTTTATGCAAATATGTTGTCCGGTTTGTACGGATGGGTTCCCTCGATCACTTCAACCCCGGATTTGGCTTTGATCTTGTTGATGATCACGTCCTTGTACGGGCAGTGGTCGGTGATGCAGGGGCCGATGTGGATCTTGGTGGCCTTTTCCTCCATGGGCTTGTTCCAGAGACTCACCTGGGCAAGCCGGGTCACGATGGTGGCGCCGGGGCAGTCCCCGCAGTTTAAAAGGCCCATGATTTCAGCCTCTTCATCCTTGTAGGCACTGAATTCTCCTTCTCTTCTGTTGAATCCCACAAGACACCGGCTGCATCCGATACACACATCATCCATGGCTTTTTTACAGCCGACGATCAGTATCTTTTCCATGTTTCTTCTCCTTTTATTACCAGTGGCCGTCGGTATTGGGCGAATCAGCGTAAGGGAGTTTCCCGTCGAGAAACGCCTGGACGGCTTCTTTTACTGTTCCTTCGGCGTTGTCTGCGATCCGGATCCCTGCCGCATTCAGGGTTTTGAACGCATTCGGGCCGCAGAATCCTGTCAGCAGGACCTCCGCTTTTTTGTCGCTGATGCCGGCCGCCGCCTGGATGCCTGCCCCTTTGAATGCTTTGGCATTCTCCGAGTTGTCAACGACTTCGTACTCGAAAGTATCCGTGTCAATGACAAGAATATAGGCGGCGCGGCCGAACCTCGGATCCACCTGGGAATCCAGGTCTCTGCCTTTTGATGTGACTGCTGTTTTCATTGTTGTCTCCTCAAAAAATTAGATTTGCGCATGCATTTGCTGTGCACCGCCGCCTCCGCACACCTGATCGTTCTGGATTTCGGGCAGTTTGCCCGCAATCAGGTCTTCGACAACCGGCTTGATTTCGGCGCGTTCCACATCATAGTAAACCTGGATGCCCACCTGTCTGAATCCCATCAGGGGCCGCATGCCGATACCGCCGACCACCAGGGCATCCACTTTGTTTTCGGACAGGAGATTCACGGGCACCATGCAGCCGCCCTGGACATGCTCCTGGTTTTGAAGGGTTGTGACCTGTTTGATTTCGCCTTCTTCCACATCCACGAATGTGAATACGTCACAATGGCCGAAATGGCCGGATCTGGTTCCGTCAAGTCCTCCCTGACCGTTTGATGGGATTGCGATTCTACCGTTTTTCATTGTGTTTTACACTCCTTGTATTTTTAGTTTTTACAGTTATCAGTTAGACCAGTCTTTCAAGTTTCATGGCCGGGTGCTCCATTACGTTTTCCCAGATTTTCCTGACGGCAACGCCGGCCTCCGACTTCTCACCGGTTTCAATGATGCTTTTTTTCAGGATCATGGATTCGATGAAATTTTTATCAAACGGGATTTCTCCCACATACGTGTAGTTGTTTTCCTCTGCCGCATCCCGGATCATTTTTGTTTTCTCCGGGTTCAGGTCGCATTTGTTCACGCAGACCATGGCCGGAATTTTGAAATGCTCGGCAAGCTCGCCCACACGCTTGAGATCATGGACCCCGGAAACCGAGGGTTCCGCCACCACCAGCACGGCGTTGGCCTGGCTGATGGATGCGATCACCGGGCAGCCGATGCCGGGAGGGCCGTCCGTGAGAATCAGCTCGGTTTTTTCCCTCTGGACGATCTTTTTGGCCTCTTCTCTCACGAGCGCCACCAGGCGGCCCGAGTTTTCCTCGGCAATGCCGAGCCTGGCATGGACCATGGGACCGTACCGGGTGTCAGAGATATACCATTGTCCACATGTCTTCTCCGGGAAATCAATGGCGCCTTCCGGGCACAGGTCGTAGCAGACCCCGCACCCTTCGCATTCCATGGGGTCGACTTCAAAAGTGTCTTCGGATATGGCCGAGAATCGGCAAAGCTCAATGCAGAGCCCGCATTGTGTGCAAAGATCCGGGTTGATGACCGCCTCGTTCCCCCCTTTGAAATCGGATTTCTGTTGAACAGCCGGCTCCATGAGCAGATGAAGGTCTGCTGCATCCACATCCGCGTCACACAGGACCATGCTTTTGGAGAAAAAAGCAAACGCCGCTGTCAGACTTGTTTTTCCGGTGCCGCCTTTTCCGCTTAATATCACCAGTTCTTTCATTTGGTATTCACTCCTTGCAAGGACAGTTCTTTGATTCGGTCGAACAGGGTTACAAATTTTTCTCTGTATTCCGGGATATGGTCCACGATCAGGCCCCCGTTTGCGTAAACCCGGGCAATCTCCTTGTCGAACGGGATTTCCATCAAGACCGGAACCCCTTCTTTTTGTGCATACTCTTTCACGTCATCGTTCCCCATCCCGGCCCGGTTGATCACAATGCCGCAGGGGATGTCCAGGGTTTTCACCGCCTCCACCGCAAGGATGAGGTCGTTGAGACCGAACGGCGTGGGCTCCGTCACGAGCAGCACGAAATCCGCTCCGTTCATGGCCGCAATCACCGGGCAGGAGGTGCCTGGCGGTGCATCGATGATATTCACCGCATCTTTTTGTGCATACGTGCGGATCTTCTTGATGATCGGGGGCGACATCACCTGTCCGATTTTGAGATATCCTTGCAGAAAAGAGATATGGCCGGCCTCTCCCTTTTCGATATACCCGAGTTCCCTCGGGCTTTCCGTGATCGCATCCTCCGGGCAGATCACCGTGCATCCTCCGCAGCTGTGGCAGAGTTCAGGGAAGGTGACCACTTTTTCCCCCACCACTGCAATGGCCCCGAACCGGCAGATTTCCATGCATTTTTTGCAGTAGGTGCATTTGTCCTCGTCCACCAGGGGAATCGGTGCGATGACCGGATCTTTCCGGTTGAAAACCGGGTTCAAAAACAGATGGGAATTGGGTTCTTCCACATCACAGTCCATAAGCTGCACATTGTTTTCAAGGGAATACGCCAGGTTAGTGGCCACGGTGGTTTTGCCGGTTCCCCCTTTTCCGCTTGCGATACTGATAATCATTCGGCAGTCTCCTTTCGATCTGCTTTGGGGGTTGAAAGCGAGGCGATTTTGTCCAGGTGCGCCATAAGTTTTTGCACATCCGTTTTGCCGGGTTCGGGGGGAAACTGCATTAAAACCCCCATCCCTTCGAATGCTTCGTGGAAATCTTCTTCTGAAAGCGTGCTGATTGCCACACAATCCATCATGGGATTTTGGGCGACGGTTTTTTCCACCAGGGTTTTGCCGCTCATGTCCGGCAGTTCTTCATCCGCTATCAGCAGATGATAGCCTCCCTGCTCGATTTCAGATAGAGCCGAGCTGCCGGACTCTGCCGTATCCACCTTGTATCCGTTGGATTCAAACGCATCAATCATCTGTGAAAACGGGGTTTTGTCCCTGGTTGCCAGTAATATGTTTGCCATTTTGGTGTAAGGCTCCTTGTCGTTTACCGGTTACAATTTGTTGCGGTTTACTGCCGCATTTTTCAGTCCGTTTCGTAAGCCGCATCTTCCGCACCCCGGCATGAAGCAGGACGGGGGTACGGGGTCGTTGTTCAGGTACATGTTAAGTACTTGCGCCGCATTACCGGTGACAAAAGGGATCAGCGTGATTCCCGAGGAAATTATACCATTCGCAGGTATCCGGGAAATGGCACCGCAGATCAGAACCGAAACCCCCATGTCCTTCAGTGTTTCCGGCACAGGGGCGGCGTCCCAGTCAATCGATTCATAGCGCTTTTCCACCACCTTGTTGTCTTTTACTTCGGCAACAAGAACCGTTCGGGCTGAATCAAAAACAGGGGAAATCCGGTTTCCCCAGACTGTTACCGCAATCTTCATGCTGATCGATCTCCTTTCTTTTCCAGTAGAAAGCAATATGTGTGCCAAATTGTATGGGGCTGTTGGGTTGTGTGATTTGCCCATTGATTTCGGATGGTTATGTGTGATCGATCAAGACGGGAATTTGTTCAGGAGGGCAAGGGCGAGGCAATTTGTTGCATGCATGCGACCATCATAGTCGCGTATTTGCAACTATTGCGATCCGGCCGGATCGATCCCCAGCCGTTTGATCCGTCTGTACAGGGTGCTTTTGTGGATTCCCAGGAACTCGGCCGCTTTTTTGCGGTTGTAGTTGCACCGTTGCAATGCATCCATCACAAGACGGGTTTCCGCCTGCTTGACCGGATCGGTGTTGTTTTGGGTTTCATCGCCCTTTTCAGGGAGGGATGCGGGAGCGGAAGGCTTTTCCTTGAGCTGGGCCGGAAGGTGTTCCGGTTTGATATGGCCTTTGGTGCAGAGCACGAATGCATGCTCGATCATGTTTTCCAGCTCCCGGACATTGCCGGGATACTCATGGTTCATGAGCATGGACAGGGCTTCATGGTCAAGACCCTGCACGGCTTTGCCCCGGATGCGGTTCAGTCTTGTGATAAAACGGTCCACAAGCAGGGGGATATCTTCCAGCCGGTCCCTCAGGGGCGGGAGCTCGATTTTGATCACGTTGATACGGTAGTAAAGATCCTGCCGGAATTCGCCTTTTTCCACCATGTCGGAAAGGTCTCTGTGGGTGGCCGTGATGATTCTCACATCAGCCTTTTCCTTTTTCGTGCCGCCGAGCGGCTGGAACTTTTGGTCCTGGAGTACCCGCAGAAGCCTCACCTGGAAAGCGGGGCTGGTGTCTCCGATTTCATCCAGGAAGATGGTGCCGCCCTCTGCCTGGCTGAAAAGACCCGGCTTGTCTTTTACCGCATTGGTAAACGCGCCTGCTTTGTGGCCGAACAGTTCGGATTCCAGGAGGGTATCGGGCAGGGCGCCGCAGTTGATCGCCATAAACGGCCTGTCCTTTCGAAAGCTCAGGTCGTGAACCGCCCGTGCAGTTAATTCCTTCCCGGTGCCGGTTTCGCCTTCGACAAGCACGGTGGCGTCGCTTTCGGCAATCCTGGGCAGGATGTTGAATATCTCTTTCATGGAGGGACTCCGGCTGACCATGTCACCCATGTGAAACCGGGAGGTGATTTCTTTGCGGAGCGTTTCTTCCGTGCTCAGATCCCGGAACACCTCCACGCCGCCCAGAACTTCTTCATTTTTGTCCACCAGAAGAGATGTGGAGGCTTCGATGGGGATGCGCTTTTGGTCGGCATTGATGATATAGGCAGAAGAGCTGACAAAGGATTTTCCCTCTTCCATGGTCCGTCTCAAGGCACATCCGAGCTCGCACATGTTGGACCGGAACACGTCCCAGCAGTGCCGGCCGATGGCCTCTTGTTTGGAAACGCCGGTGATTTTTTCCGCAGCCCGGTTAAACGAGGTGATCCGCCAGTTGTAGTCAATGGTGAACACCCCGTCTGAAATACTTTCCAGGATCACGTGGGTGACGTCCCGGTTTAAGAGCCCGTTTTTGTTCTTTTCATTCATCTGTTCATTTTCCGGAAAAAATCGGCGGATTCCTCTGAGTCGGTAATGGAACTTAAAGTACGTCGTTTCTGCAGCCTTGTCAAGCGTCAGGGTTGATGGCATCGCCCGCATTGACATAAACGGAAATCAGGCTTACATTACCCAATGAACGTTGTTTCCCACCGTAAACAAACCAGGGAGGATTTATGGACTTAGATGCATACCGCACAGCAATTTCCGATGCCATCCAGAGTGAGATTGATGCAAAAAATTTTTACGAACAGGTGTCCCGGCGGATCAAAGATGATCACCTCAAGGAGGTATTTGCAGATTTTGCCAAAGAAGAGGCCAAGCATGAACAGATCCTTGCCGATATATTGAACCAGGAAAAAGTGGACACAAAGAATTTTGATTGTAACAAGGATTTCCATGTGTCTGAAACCGTTGAGATGCCTGAAGTTACGCCGGATATGGATCTTAAGAACGCCATCGGACTGGCCATGAAAAACGAGGAAATCGCCATGGAAAAATACACCAGGCTCGCTGAAAACTGCAATGATTCCGGGTTGAAATCCGTTTTCATGGATCTGGCAGCCATGGAAAGGGGGCACAAACATATGATGGAAGAAAAATTCGTGGACGTGGCCTATCCCGAGGTGTGGTAGGGCAGGAACCTGCTGTTCGGCTATTCCTTTTTCCGGCGCTGGTCTTCGAGCCAGTCAATGCGGCTCATAAGGCCCCGGATGATTCTCACATCCCTGCTGTAAAGGCCGGCCCGGCCGAAGATCCGTCTGTAGGTTCTCATCAGGTGGTCCGGGTTTAACGGGTCGAGGTATTCCACCCGGGTGAGTGTCTCTTTCATGTGGGCGTACATTTCTTCGAGTTCTTTGCCGGCGGCATGTTTTCCGGTTGCGCCCAGGTCCTGTGTCCGTTGATCGCGTTTTTTCCAAACTTCCCACAGCAGGATGGTGACGGCGTGGGACAGGTTCATGGAGGCAAACGCCTCGCTGGTGGGGATCGTGACGAACTTCTGGCACATGTCCAGTTCCCGGGTGGTAAGTCCTGTGTCTTCCCGGCCGAACACCAGCGCGGTTTTAAGATTGTCGCCGTGTCCGGCGATTTCCCCGGCGGTCTGTTCAGGGGTCAGAAAGTCCCGCCTGCTTTTGCCGAATCGTCTGGTGGTGCCGAAAGCCGTATGGATATCCGAGAGAGCCGAGGCCAGCGTTTCATGGCAGGAGGCCGTCCGGAGCATTTCTTTGGCGTTCAATGCCATTTTGCGGGCGTCTTTGGATTGAAAATCCTCACACGGGGCCACCAGTCTCAGGTCGCTGAGACCGAAGTTCATCATGGTCCGGCAGACGGCGCCGACATTCAGGGGGCCCTGGGGTTCCACCAGTATCACGGAAATGTGTTCAGGTTTCATGGGGAAAATCTTTGCTTTTTGCTGCAGTCAATATTTGAATGATCACGGCGCATTCGATGCCGAAGGGAAGATACCCCGTATATCCCAGAACCGGCATTTCAAATACCTGGAACGCGTGAACATACGGCACCGAGTAAATCCATTTGGAAAGGCTGAAAAAGTTCCACATCTCCCAGAAGAATCCGCAGATCAATGCCGCTGATGCATACGAGACGATCAGGGTGTAGTCCCCTTTTTTGACCCCGGCCAGTATGTTCGGGCGGTCTTTGAGAACCTGAAGGCTCACGATGACCAGCAGAGGAGAGATCCAGACCAGAAAAAAGAGCGGGTCCGGAAAAAAGGGCAGAAGGAAAAGACCGAGTGCCGACAGGATCAGTACCGAAAGTGCCGCAGGTTTGGCTGTGACCGCAGGCAGGGAGGGAAAACCGGAAAAGCCTTCCTGAAACACGGGGAATGTCATGAGAAGGGCCCGGATGCTCCGGACCGCCGGCAGTACCGTTGAAAACGAAAGCGTGGCAAGCAGGAAATACTGCAGAGGCGGATATTCGGAACCGGTGTAGTACCAGTTCTGAATAAAGCGGTTGAGATATTCGAAAAACCACCAGAACGCGGCGCTTGCCGGAAAAAGGCCGGCAAAGCGGGCCGGCGCGTCGGTAAGAGGTGCCGATCCCTGCCGTTGATACACCAGCGCATTCACCAGCACGATGAAACAAAGCCAGAGCGGGAAAAAGGTATGGGCCTGAAGCGGTGCGAACCAGGCAAACCGGGTCCAGGCCAGTACCCAGAAGAGGATGAAAAAGAGCAGGGCAATATATCCCCACCATGGAAAAGGTCGTCTCTCAGGTCCGGGCGTGGTTTTGTTCCGTTTTAAAAACTGAAACGCCCGCCAGGCAAATGGGGATACTGTAATGCATGCGAAAAGGGCAATTGCGCAGAAAATGGGCACGGAAAAAGGGGCGTGTGATGCAAATTGGGTTTCGGGCGGAAACGAGAGATAAAAAGAGAGATCCGCCCCTTTACAGAACGCTCCGGCAAGCGGCAGGCCGATCAGGAGAACGGCCGGGATCAGAAGGTTTTTCAAAAAGTTTACCATTGTTCCGTGTCAAGCATTATCGTTACCGGCCCGTGGTTGACAAGACAGACTTCCATCATGGCACCGAATGACCCGGTTTCGGTTTTGATTCCCTTTTCCCTTGCCTTTTCCACAAAAGACATATACAGCCGGTCGGCCTGTTCCGGAGGGGCTGCATTCACGAAAGAAGGTCGCCTTCCCTTTTTCGTGTCCGCCATCAGGGTGAACTGGGATACCACCAGGAGTTCCCCCTGTATATCCGCCAGGGACCGGTTCATTTTGGCGTTTTCATCTTCGAATATCCGCAGGTTCACAACCTTTTGCACAAGAAGGTCGGCTTGTTTTTCCGTGTCCTCATGGCCGACTCCCAGAAGGACCAGGAGACCGTTGCCGATCCGGCCGGCCGATTCCCCGTCCACCGATACATCGGCCCTGGAAACTCTCTGAATCAATGCTTTCATTTATGTGTCCTCCTTGTAACATACATGATGCAAGGCATCACAACGAATCTTGGAATTTGAAAAAGGTCGTGACTTGTCCCCGGTGTCCAGGCTCTTGTTTCTTGTCTCAAGTCTCCAGTTTCTTGTATGTGTAGATTTCCGGTTCAGGCCAGTTGGTGTCAAACCCTTTCTGTTCCAGGATTTCGATGCCCTTCCGTATGGATCGGCCGATATCCGATACCCCGTGGGCGTCATCTCCGGGTACGACCTTGATTCCCATTTCCTTTGCCCGGTCGAGTATGGGCTCTGCAATATACGGTTCTGCCGCCTCTTTATCAAGGGCCCGGGTATTGAAGTCGAGGATCAGATCGTGTTTCCTGCACAACTCAAGATTCCGCTCGATTTTCTTCCATATCCGCGGTGCTGCAAGTCTTTGCCGATAGTCCGGGTCAAACAGCCGGACCAGGTCGAAATGGCCCACCACAGCGGGCCGAAGTTCGGTGATCATCTCGAACTGTTTGTCGAAATACTTTTCATACAGCGCGTCCGGCCCGCCCATGCCAAAGGCGGCACCCTGGTACATGGTTTCGGAAAAATCGAAACAGACATCATCCACATGGTGGACCGATCCCACGATATAGTCCGGCCGGAAGGTGCGGATCAGGATCGGCACATAATCTTCGTACCCGGTATACGCCTCGGTTTCAAATCCGGAAAAGATCCGGATGCGGGAGGCGTATTTCTCCTTGAGGCGGGCGAGTTCCGCCATGTAGTTTTCAAATCCGGTATTGAGGTCCGCTGCTGTAATACCGGCTTCCACCTCATCCGGGTACCGGAAACAGTCCAAAGGCGGCGGCATGTGTTCGGTGATTCCGACCCAGTCAAAGCCTTCGTGTATATATGCCTGTATCATTTCTTCCAGGGTGTCCCGTGCATGCCGGCAATAGCCGCCGCTGTGTCCGCCGTGGACTGATACAAGTGGCGCTTGTCTCTTCATGTCTCTCCTTTTTCCGATTCGTCACCTGACCTGTCAGGTATATCAATTCAGGAGAGGTTACGCAAGATGTTGTCGCCATCACGTTTAGCCGATTTTGTCCTGTGTGGCTGCAGAAACATTCAGAGCCGCTGGATGATGTACAGGAATGCAGGGGAAGGCAGGGACGCTTTGATTCGGTTGAATTTGTACAGCTCTTCTTTTGAAGGGCGGCCGAAACGAAGGGGTGAGAAATAGACCGTGCCTTTGCTCCGGTTGGGGCCGCCATGCGCTTTGATCAGATCAAATACGGATGAATAATGGGTTTTTGGAAGCTCATCATCCATGACAAAGTTGAAGGTGATTTCAATCGACGGATACAACGCATTGATGCGCTCGGCGAACCGGTAGGCCCGAACGACTTTCTCTTTGGACAAAGGTTTCCCAATTTTCTCCAGGGTGGCCGGATCTGCGGACTCAAGACCGATGTTGATATAGGTATGGAACCCGGGCCTGGAAAGCGCCTCAAATTCGGATTCCGTCTTGTTCAAAAGGGAGTCTGCACTGCCGAACAGGAACAGATTGCATCCTTTCATGTACGAGTCATTCAGTCCCAAGGCCTTCCAGGCGGTCCGGGACGCAGACAGAATACTTTCAGATGGTGCGTTGAGCGCATCATGCTCTCCTAAAAAAATTGAATTGTAGTTCACAAGGTCTTTTCCGAAAAGGTCTTTCAAATGCGTTATCTGTTGATGGACAGCGTTTTCCGAAAGAACGGAAAAACGGCTGCCGGATTTGACCCTGCAGAACCGGCAGTTGTACAGGCACCCCCTGGAGATGTTCACCGGGATGACATTGTAATCCACATGCCGCGCATCCGGGGGCAGTACAGATACCCGGCCGCCGGATATTTTGAAAAGCTTTTTTGCCTTGTCTTCAAGAATTTCCGGGGTGTTAGCAAGCACGGCATCAAGGAACTGCCGGATCTCCCGGGGCGGGTCCGTGAGCTTTTGCGCCGTTTCAGCGAGCATCTCGTGCCAGTGGTGCCGGATTTGGTGAACGGGCTTTTCATTGAACGGATTTCCGCCGAGAAGGGAGTTGGTGGTGTACGGCAGATTGGGAAGGTAGTATTCACCAATGGCTTCCTTCACACCGGTATAACCGCCTGTGGAGTAATACACCCAGTCGTTGCCCACGGTTCTTTTCATCCATTCGGATGGATTGAGCCATTCCCGGGTTTTTCCTTTGCCCCTTGTGATCTCGTGGTTCAGGTTGAACCGGAATACATGATCCTTTGTTTCGATTTCCGAGTAGATGCCGTGCATCACCGGGAAACTGATTTTGGTGTACCGGTCTTCTCCCTTCCGGTTCAGGGTGATCCGGGTGTTGTTCTGTTCAAACGAGTCTGTCATTTGAGGCTCAAACGAATAGGAGAGCAGGACCTTTTGGGCGGATAAAAGGCCCTGCCTGTTTTTCCCGGATTATTCAGCGTATTCCTTTCGAAGCACTTTTTTGTCGAGTTTGCCCACGCCGGTTTTGGCAATGGTGTCGGTGAATACGATTTTGTCAGGGATGCCGTACTTGGGCAGGTTGCCGGTCTCGTATTCCTTTTTGAACACTGCCAGAAGATCGTCTTCTTTGATCGACTCCTTGAAGTCCTCTTTCAAAACCACGATGATGATGGGTCTTTCCCCCCATTTTTCATCCGGTACGCCGATGGCGGCGGCTTCGCTCACGGCTTCATGGTTGCTGACGATATCTTCCAGCGCAAGAGAGGACACCCACTCTCCCCCGGTTTTGATCACATCCTTGAGCCGGTCGGTGATCTTGAGATACCCCTCCTGGTCGATGTTTCCGATGTCTCCTGTATGAAGCCATCCGTCCGCCCACAGTTCCTCGCTTTTTTCCGGGTTTTTGAGATACCCCTGGGTGAGCCACGGGGCCCTTGCCACCACCTCGCCGGTCTGGATTCCGTCGTGGGGAACGGCAGCGCCTGCAGGATCCACGATTTCAAGGTCCACCATGGGAAGGGGAAGTCCGGTTTTGCACCGGATGTCGATCTGTTCTTCTTCGCTTGCCTCCCGCAGATGGGGCTTGATGTGGGCCACCGTCAAAAGGGGGCAGGTTTCGGACATGCCGTAGGCGGAATAAATATTGATGCCGACCTTGAGGGCGGCGGTGCAGAGCCCTTTGGGAAGGGCGGACCCGCCGATGACCACCTTCCAGCCGGACAGGTCCACTTGGCTGATCACCGGGGAGTTCACCAGCATATGGATGATGGTGGGCACGCAATGGGAATACGTGACCTTGTGCTCGGTGATCAGCTTTAAAATCATCTCGGGTTCGTACCGGCCCGGGTAGATCTGTTTGTTTCCCAGCATGGTAAAGAGATAGGGCATCCCCCAGGCATGGACATGGAACATCGGGGTCAGGGGCATATACACGTCCCCGGACGTCATGACCGCCTGGGAATCGAACGCGCAAAGGCCCGTCATCAGGCCGTATGTGTGGAGTACCAGCTGCCGGTGGGTGAAATAGACTCCCTTGGGGTTGCCGGTGGTGCCGGAGGTATAAAACGTGGTGGCCACGGCATTTTCATCAAAGTCCGGGAATTCGTACAGGTCCGGCTGTCCGGCCAGAAGATTCTCATACTCGTCGTTGAACTGTAGGGAAGTTCCGTGCTCTCCGTCGCCATCTTTCAGGAGAATGATTTTTTTCACGGTTTTGATCCCGTCTTTCACCGCCTCGAGCATCGGGGCAAGCTCGCTGTTGACCAGGATCACGTCGTCTTCCGCGTGGTTGATGGTATAAAGCAGCTGTTCCGGGGAAAGGCGGATATGAACCGTATGAAGCACCGCCCCCATCATGGGTACGGCAAAATAGCATTCGAGATACCGGTGGCTGTCAAAATCCATCACCGCCACCGTATCTCCCTGTTTCACGCCCAGAGACTCCAGGGCATTGGCAAGTTTGGCCACCCGTTTGTGAAGGTCCCTGTAGGTGTATGTCATGATGTCCCGGTACACGATTTCCTGGTCCGGGGAGCGCAAAAGGGAGTTGGTGAAAAGGTTTTTGATCAAGAGCGGATACGTGTAAGCAAAATTGGATTTTTCAATGATCTTGACAGGCATGTGGACCTCCTCTAATTGAATGGATTAAAATTGTTGTCCGGCAGCTCAGTTGAAATATATCCGTCTTGAGCGGTTTCATCAACCGCAATCGAAAGAAAATCGACATTCGTACCCATACGTTTGTCTCTATTCGGTTGATTTGGGGACAATCACCATTTGTCCATTGTGCCGGAGGATATCCACATCCACGCCGTACACTGCCGCAACCATATCGGTGTTGACTTGATCCAGCCGTCCTTCGGCAAAGACCGTACTGTTTTTGAGAAAAAGGAAGCGGTCTGCAAAACGTAAGGCCAGATTCAAATCGTGCATGGTCATCACGGCGGCAATCCGATGCTCTTTAACAACCCGGCCGATGGTGTGCAGGATTTCAAGCTGGTTTTTTAAATCCAGGCTGCTGGTTGGTTCGTCAAGCAGCAGCACTTTGGGCTCCTGAACCAATGCCCTGGCAATGCAGACCTTCTGCAATTCCCCACCGCTCAATTCATCGATATGGCGCAGTGCCAAATCCTCCAGGCCGAGTTGCTGCAGTGCCCCGGCCACCTTGTCCATATCTGTCTTCTCCGCTTTCCAGCGCAAATGGGGTTTTCTTCCAAGCAATACGGCATCGAAAGTCGTCATCCGGCCGGCGTCATTCCGCTGGGCCACGTATCCCAGGTTTCTGGCGATTTCTCCCGCATTCATTCGAAAGACATCCGCGTCTTCAATTTGTACAACCCCTGACCAGGGTCTGATCATGGCGTTGATGCAGCGCAGCAAGGTGGTTTTGCCGGCGCCGTTGGGGCCGAGGATAGCCAGCATTTGCCCCTGGTCCAGTGTAAACCCCAGATCGCTCAAAACCATCTGGCCGTTTTTATAGCCGACACTGATATTTTGGACTTCGATCATAAGCGCCTCCCTTCCTTGATCAGGAGATAGAGAAACGTGGGTGCTCCCAAAAATGCGGTGAGTATGGAAACCGGCAAGACGTGGGGTGAAATAATCAGGCGGGCCACCGTATCCGAAGCCAGCAGCAGGACCGCGCCTGTCAGACAGGAAGCGGGCATTACAAAGCGGTGATCGTCGCCAATAATCCGGCGGACGATATGCGGGCAAATCAGTCCCACAAAACCGATGACACCCAGAAAAGAGACGATAAATGCCGTGATCAAAGACGCCGCCATCATCCCTATCATACGGACCCGCTCTACCCGGACCCCCAGACCCTTGGCGGTTTCATCGCCGGCGTCGATGGCATTGTAATTCCACCGGTTGAGCACGAA
>CAYFVA010000026.1:2290-17395 GCA_964346265.1 uncultured Desulfobacterales bacterium | reverse complement strand
AACGGGGGGTCACCACACCGGTGAGCGTGATACCCACCGGCGTGGATACCGAGTTTTTTCGATCAGGAGACGGGTCGGCTTTCCGAGACATGAACAACATTCCGGCAGATGTCCCGGTGATCGGTCATCTGGGTCGCCTGGCACCGGAAAAGAACCTTTTGTTTCTTGCCGAATCCATCGTGCGGGTGGCCCGGGAAAATCCGAAGGCCTGTTTCCTGGTGGCGGGGGAAGGGCCGAGCCAAAAAGATATTACCGGGATATTCCGGCGAGAGGGCGTTGAAGAGCGTTTGTTCATGCCCGGCAAGCTCACCGGCAAGACTCTTGCCAATGCGTATGCGGCCATGGATCTTTTCGTGTTTTCGTCGAAATCCGAAACACAGGGAATGGTGCTGGCCGAAGCTATGGCCGCAGGAGTTCCGGTTGTGGCCCTGGATGCCTCCGGTGTCCGGGAAGTGGTGGCGGACGGCAAAAATGGACGGCTCCTTGAAATGGATGCAGGAAAAGACCGGTTTGCCTCGGAAACTCTCAAAATACTGGCGGATGAAAAACAAATGGAGCAATTGCGGGCCTGCGCAAGGGAAACAGGAGCGGTTTTCGATCGAAAGCAATGTGCCAAAGTACTCAATGACCTTTATGAAACGGTCATTGAACAAAAGCCGGTCTCAATCAAACGAAGTCAGATTGAACCCTGGGAAGCCATTCTCATGGCGATCCAGACCGAGTGGGACCTGTTTGTTGAAAAGGCCAGGGCGGTGGCCCATGTGCTGCGCCGGAACGGAAAAAAGGAGTCTTCTTGATCCGACGGGCACGAGAAAAGAAGCCCTTTTTTTTCCGTTTTTTGGCCAGGCATTCGTGGTTCGCCGGGCTCCTGGGTCTGCCCCGCTATCCGGAAAAAAAAGGGGATGCCGGGATCATCCTCATTCAGGTGGACGGTCTGAGTTATGAGCAGTTCAAAAAAGCGGTTGCCACAGGGCGTATGCCGTTTTTGAATACGCTGGCCTCCGGCAGCGCGTATCATCTCAAGTCTTGTTATTCAGGTGTTCCTTCGGCCACCCCCGCTTTCCAGGGAGAGCTGTTTTACAGCGTTAAATCCTGTGTGCCCTCATTCGAGTTCTATGACCGAAAAACCGGGGAGCGCAAGGCCATGTTTCAGCCGGCTGTTGCCAAGCAGGTTTCCGAACGGCTTGATAAACAGGGGCCATCTCTTCTGGCCGGCGGGAGCGCTTATTCTCACATATTTTCCGGCGGCGCCCCGGAAGCCCGGTACTGTGCCGACCGGGCCGGCTTTGAATCCATGCTTACGGCGGTCAACCCTTTCAAACTGCTGTTTATCCTGATATTTCATCTCGGAAAACTAATCCGGGTTCTCTCTTATGCGGCGCTCGAGTTTGTGCTGGCTGTTACCGATTTTTTCAGGAGCATTTTCACGGCACGGCATATCCAAAAAGAGTTTACCTTCATTCTGGCCAGGATATTCGCCTGTATCGGGCTCAGGGAGCTGATCCGGTTCCGGATGAAAATGGACATTGCACGGGGCGTCTGTGTGATCAGCGCAAACCTGATCGGGTATGACGAGCAGGCCCACCGCAGGGGACCGGACTCGCGTTTTGCCCACTGGACCCTCAGGGGCATCGACGATGTGATACGGGATATACACAATACGGCTGTTCATGCGGACGGGTGCCGGTACCGGCTTGTCATCTATTCCGATCACGGCCAGGAGTCGGTTGTAAGCTATGGGGACAGGTTCGGAAAATCGGTCCGGGATGCGGTGGAAGAGGTTTTTGCTGAAAACGGATTCACCTGGACTGATAAAAAAATAAAACATCCGGATAAATCATCGGATTATCTGTATTACCGGTCCCGGAAATTCATTTTTCCCCGGCTCGGTTTTATCAGGAAAGGGGGCGGGATCCCGGACCGGATGGAAGTGACCACCATGGGGCCCCTGGGGCATGTGTATCTGTTCGGTGACATGCCCCATGAAAAACGCTCGCTCTTTGCCGGGGATCTGGTAAAAAAGGCGGGCATTCCATTGGTACTTTACAGAGCCCGGGGCCGCGTATACGCTGTAAACAAGCGCGTATCAGGGGAGCTTGAAAAAATTTCCAGTGATATTCTGGGGCATGGCCACCCGTTTCTTTCCGAGGTCGTTGCGGACCTGAAAACGGTTCTGGATCATCCGGATGCCGGAGAATTCGTCATTTCCGGATGGGATCCCAAGGACCGTGCTCTGACCTTCAGTCTGGAAAACGGGGCTCACGGGGGCATCGGTTGTGAAGAAACCCGGGGGTTCGTGCTTCTGCCGAACGAGTGGGACACGGGTGCCTCTTTTTTACGGGCTCTGGACATCAGGCGGATCATCATGGCATACGTAAAGAGTAAGGAACCGCAAAGGAACGAAGAAACCCAATGTATCAGGACGACAGAGACTTTACCCTGAAAGTCATGACATATAACATCAAAAGCTGCATGAACAAGGGCCGTAAGGTGGATCCCGACTCCATCGCGCAAGCAGTTTCTTTTCTGAAGCCGGATATTATCGCCCTGCAGGAGGTGGACGTCGGCAAAAAACGCAGCGGATTCATGGATCAGGCTGCGTATCTGGCGGATCGGCTGAACATGAATCATCATTTTTTTCCGGTAATGGAGAATGAAGCCGAACAGTACGGCCTGGCCCTCTTAACTGTTTATCCGGTCTCGCATTTGGAGTGCTGCTATCTGCCCGCAGTCAGATCAAGAAAACCCAAGGAGAGGCGGGGATTTATGGCGGCCCGGATCCACACACCGGACAGCGGGTTCAATGTGGTCAATACCCATTTCGGCCTGAATCCCTCGGATCGGAAAATCCAGTTGGAGTCGCTTCTAACGGATTCGGTACTGCGCAACACCTTTGGAAAAGGGGACGGACTTATCCTGTGCGGAGATTTTAACTGCGGTCCGAGGTCCCCGGTATACAGGAAAA
Organism: uncultured Desulfobacterales bacterium; assembly: GCA_964346265.1. GTDB lineage: Bacteria > Desulfobacterota > Desulfobacteria > Desulfobacterales > Desulfobacteraceae > JAIPEK01. The sequence goes on along the minus strand of CAYFVA010000026.1, from coordinate 14,430 downwards.
TCGTTACCCGTTTCAATGATGTGCAGACCTTCTACGCCAGGAAAGGCTACCCAAAATCCACGTTTTTTTCGTGGTACCCTTTTCTGCGGCTGGATCATATTTTTGTTTCAGACCATTTTCTTCCGGTACAGGTTCACGTGCCGGGAAACGGGCGGGCGCGATCGGCATCCGACCATCTGCCCGTATTCGCCGGGCTGAAAATGAAAAACCGCACGGTTCGGGAAAAGAAAGCGGGGCGAAAAGGATGAACCTGCGGAATCTGATCCGGAGAGCAGCAAAGTACCGCACGGTGCTCCTTCTCTGTGGTGTTGCGGTGTGCCTGGCCCTTGTTTATGTGCTGGCCGGATGTCCCGATTTCAGAGAGCTTTTCCGGTACATGAAAGATCCGCGGATTCATCCGGCTGCACTGCTTTTCGCCTTTTTCACCCTTCCTCTTTTCGGGTTTCCCATAAGCGTGCTTCTGGTGCTTTTGGGGCTTCGCTTCGGAACTGTCGGCGGCATTGCCGCCATGTTCCTGATCATGCCGCTGCATCTGGTGATTTCTTTTTCATTGGCCCGCTCCGTTTTCGGGGAGTGGATCAAAAAGATCGCCGGGGAAAAGCGGATTCAGGGTCTTCAGGTTCCCGCGCACCGCCAGTTGGAGTTCAGTTTTCTGTTTATGGCCGTGCCGGGCCTGAGCTACACCATGAAAAACTACCTGCTGCCGTTGAGCGGGGTCAAATTCCGGTACTACTTTTTCTTTGGCTGGGTGGTCCAGGGCGTTATGGGGGCTCCCTTTGTCATTTTGGGAAAAGCCCCGGTGGACTGGAATCCCCCTTTGATCTTTGCTCTGGTTTTGATTTTTGTGCTGATATATGTTCTCATGAAGTGGGTGCAAAAACGGTACCGGCGTATGCTGGAGACGTTGAAAAAAAAGAATTGAATGAACAGGGAAATAAAGGGGATTTCGTATGCTGAAAAAATGGCTGCCGATGAAGTATATATTGAAACGGGCCGCCAGATCGTATGGATTTATTGATCCGGTAACGGTGCTGGCGCGCCTGCGCCGGTTCGGCCATCCCTCCGAGGTCCAGGAGCCCATTGAACTGATCCGGGCCGGGGTGGTCTTCCATGCCAGAGGACTGATCAACACCCGGGCCATCCAGTATAACCTGGACTGGGTCTGGCCGTACTGGGTGGTCAAGCAGTTCATGCCCAATGATTCCTCCTTCATACCACGGGGGTTTTCCTTCAGTCATGTGAATCTGACCCACCGGAACTGGACCGCGGTGGGGTTGCCGGACAGGGCGCTTTACCCGATCGTGGATCCGAGGGGGCTTGTTACCCCGTTTTTCGACGGCTGGTCCCTTGATTTCTGGGTGCAGTCCGCGGACGGAACCCTTCTGTTGCCTTCCCGGTGCAAAGCCGCTGATCAGCACCTCGATTTTTCCACCGACCTTGCCGTTCACACCCGTGTCTCGGGAAACGGTCTGTCCCTGAGGACCTCGGCCCGTGTGGTTCATTCCGGCTCTTCACCCCGGCTTGTCATAAACGCAGAGGCGGACGCCCAACCCGGGGATGTGGTGCTTCTTTCCCTGAGGCCCTACAATCCCGAGGGGATCCAGTTCATCGACCAAATCGCATATGACCCGAAGCGCCGTACCTTTCTGGTAAACAACGAACAAGAGGTTCGTACGGATCGGCCCGCGGAAAAAGTGATGATGTCGAACTATGAAAACGGGGACGTTGCAAGACTTCTGCAGGAAAATCATCATGAGGAATCTGTGGAGTGCCCCATTGGAATGGCCACTTGCGCCGCATTTTTCCGGGTGGGACAGAACGGCTCCGGCAGCGTGGAGATTCGCATGGACCCGGCTTGTGATCCGTCTGAAAAATCAAACCGGCCCGCAGCCGGGAAAAATTTCGGAGCCTGGGAGAGTTATACCGCACAGAGTGCGAAGCTTCAGATACCGGATGACGATATCCGGTATCTCTATGATGCGGCGGTCCGGACGCTTATTCTGCTTTCCTCCGAGGAAGCGTTTCCCGGGCCGTACACCTACAAACGTTTCTGGTTCAGGGATTCGTGTTTTATGATCCATGCGCTTTTGGGCATCGGCATGGCGGAACGGGCGGAACGTTTGGTGAAAAATTTTCCGAAGCTTCAGAAAGCCAGCGGATATTTCCAGTCCCAGGAAGGCGAATGGGATTCCAACGGCCAGGTGCTCTGGATCGCGGACCGGCTGCAGTATCTGACCGGATGTTCCTATGACGGAGAGTTTTTGAAATCCCTGTTCAAGGGGGCCCGGTGGATTGAGAAAAAGCGGGTCGGCAAAAGCGGTTCGGACAGGCATGAAGGGCTCTTCCCACCCGGCTTCAGCGCTGAACACCTGGGCCCGAATGATTATTACTACTGGGACAATTTCTGGGGATTGGCCGGGCTGAGGGCCGCCGTCCGCCTGGCTCAACGGTTGAACCTGGAAAAAGAAAAACAGAGGATGCAAGCCTGGGCGGACGATTTTGAAGACCGGATTTTCTCGAGCATTGCCAAAATCTCCGGGAAGACGAAAAACTGTGCTTTGCCCGCCTCTCCTTACAGGCGAATGGATGCAGGCGCGGTGGGATCGCTGGCGGCGGACTATCCCCTGCAGATCACGCAGCCCGGAGATAAAAGGATCATGGCGACAATCGACTACCTGATGAACAACTGTTTTCATTCCGGTGCCTTTTTCCAGGAAATGATTCATTCAGGTATCAATATCTACCTGACCCTTGCGATTGCCCAGACTTTTCTGCGGTGCGGGGATCCGAGGTACCGAATCCTGATCGACAGAACGGCCGGGCTTGCCTCTCCCACCGGCCAGTGGCCCGAGGCGATACATCCCATCACCGGCGGGGGCTGCATGGGGGACGGCCAGCACGGCTGGGCCGCGGCGGAATGGATCATGATGATCCGGAATCTCTTTGTACGCGAAGAAGGGGAGCAAATCATCATCGGCTCCGGGATCTTTCCCCGGTGGCTTGCAACCGGAAAGCCCCTGATTTTCGGCCCTACACTTGCCAGAGGCGGAAAGATCACGGTCCGCCTGCTCCAACCCGGAGGGGACGGTCCGGTATATGTGGATATCGAGGCTGCCGGCGTGAAACCGGATACGGAGTACCGGATCAACGTGCCGGGATGTGTGCCAGAAACCTTGAGAGATGCCGGCAAAGGGATCCGGCTGGAACCGGAATCAGCCGGCGCGGCCGTGTAAACGAGCCCTGTTCCTCTTCAAATTTGTTTTTTTGATTCTTTTTTGAAAAATTTATTGACAAAAGTAAAAGTTTGTTCCAATAATTTGCGCACATCAACTGCTTTTAACAGTAACCCATATAAATCAAAGGAGGATGCGTATGCCGAACGGAAGCTACACCCACAACTACAATCCCGACATGTTGCGGGAGTTGATCAAACAGGGGCACACCGCCCCTGAGATCATGAAAAAGCTCAAAATCTCCAAATGGTCTTTCAGGGAACAGCTTTTGCTGCTGCAGAAACAGGACAAAACGTATTACGATGTAAAAGGGCTGTTCGAGGATCCCAAAAAATCTCCCACCGTGTTCAAGCACGAAGGTGTTGTTTTTTCTCAGGAAATGCTTGAAAAAACTGATTTCAAACCCGGTGATCAGTTTGAGATGATAGTGGAAAAAGACCGGATTATTCTGCAGAAAATATAAATGATCACCGGGGAAAGGCGGTAAATGATCATGACCAGTGATTACAGTACGAAATTCAACCCGGATGTACTCAGAAAAATGATCCGCGAGGGAAAGTCTGCGAAAGAAATCAGGAAAAAGCTCGGCATTGCCAACCATACGCTCAAAGAGCATCTTTTTCTTCTCAACAAGCAGGACAAAACCGAATACGAAATCAGTGGGATGAAAGAGGAGGAGGAGCAGGCCGAAAGGTTGATCAAGCGGAGAAAAGGGTATATCTGCGCCTTTAATTCCGATTGTCTGCCGGATTTTAAATTTGCCGACGCTTTCGAGATGTCGGAGTCGGACGGACGGGTGGTTTTGAAGAAAATCAAATAACTGGTGGTGTGATACGGATGAGAAATTGATTCCAAGGAGGAGTAGATGCCTGAAGACACGACGAAAACGGACAAACGAGATACCGGGACCATACATAACTATGACGCCAAAATTTTTAAATACGATATTCAGCCATGGGTCTTTTTCGGAGGCGCGGGGATTATTATCATAGGAGTTGTCTTTGCCCTGGCGCTCGGAACTACGGCCGAAGAAATCTTCGGCGGAATCCAGGGCTGGATCGCCACCACAACCGGCTGGTTTTTCGTGCTGGTCATGAATGTGGTACTGATTTTCTGTATCATACTCATGCTCAGCAAGTACGGATCGCTGCGGATCGGAGGGCCGGATGCGGAGCCCGAGTTCAGCACCATAAGCTGGTTCGCCATGCTTTTTTCCGCTGGAATGGGCATCGGTATCCTGTTTTACGGGGTGGCTGAACCCATGTTCCACTTTGCCGGTAACCCGTTTGCCGAACCGGGCTCCCCGGAAGCCGCCCAGAAGGCCATGGAGCTGACCTTCCTTCACTGGGGACTTCATCCATGGGCGATCTATGCCCTGGTGGGGCTGGGTCTTGCCTTTTTCGGATTCTCTGAAGGGCTGCCCCTGTCCATCAGGAATGTATTCTACCCCCTTCTGGGGGACAAAATTTACGGCCCCATAGGCAACTTCATTGATATACTGGCCACAGTCTCCTGCCTGTACGGCGTGGCCACATCCCTCGGGATCGGGGTACAGCAGGTGAATGCGGGATTGTCCCATCTGTTCGGGCTCCCCCAGAATCCGGTTGTCCAGTGTTTCCTGATCGCCGGTATCACGGCGCTTGCCACCTGGTCGGTGGTCCGGGGACTGGACGGAGGAATTAAGTTTCTGAGTAATATCAATATAGGTATTGCCCTGACACTGTGTGCTTTTGTATTCATCCTGGGGCCGACTCTGTTTATCCTCAATGCGTTCGGAGAAAACCTGGGCAACTATATTCAGATTCTGCCGAGCCTGGCCTTCTGGAACGAATCGTATACCGCAGGCAACTGGCAGAACGGGTGGACCGTCTTTTACTGGGGCTGGTGGATTGCATGGTCTCCGTTCGTCGGCATGTTCATCGCCAGGGTCTCCTACGGCCGGAAAATCAGGGAATATCTCATGGGGGTTCTGCTTGTGCCCACCATTATTACGTTTTTCTGGATGACCGTATTCGGCAACAGCGCACTCCATATCGAGCTTTTCGGAATGGGGGGCATTTCCAAGGCGGTCCAGGAAAATATCCCGGTTTCGCTCTTTGTCTTTCTCGAGCAGTTTCCCCTGGCCACTGTTACCTCTCTTCTGGCTGTTGCCGTGGTCATCAGCTTTTTTGTCACCTCTTCCGACTCCGGCTCCATGGTCATCGATATCATCACGGCCGGCGGAAACCCGGACCCCCCGAAACCCCAGCGGCTTTTCTGGGCCATCACCGAAGGGGTCGTGGCCGGTGTTCTCCTTCTGGGAGGCGGGCTTGTGGCCCTCCAGACCGCAGCCATTACAACGGGCCTGCCGTTTGCACTGGTGGTACTGATGATGTGCTGGGCCACCTGGGCCGGACTGAAACAGTATGTAGACAAATACGGTTGGGACGAGTAATCATGTGTGAATTCGATGCACAATACAAGGAGGATGGATATGCAGCGTAAAAGAGTAGTGAACAGGATAATTCCGGGCATCATTGCAGCATTGATGCTCACGGTGATGATTCCCTGGCAGGCAGAGGCGGAGAGAAAAGTCGTGAAACTCGGGTATGTGGAGTGGTCCGAAGCCACAGCCACCACATACATGGCAAAAGCCATGATTCAGGAAAAGCTCGGCAAGCAATGCGAGATGATACCCATGAAAGCCGATGAAATGTGGGAGGCGGTTGCAACAGGAGAAGTGGATGCCATGCTGGCGGCCTGGCTGCCCGGACTCCATTCCCACTATTATGAACAGCACAAAAACGACGTGGACAATCTCGGTCCCAATCTGGAGGGGACCCGGACCGGCCTGGTGGTGCCCAAGGTAACTCTCGGCCGGCAGACCGCGGCAACCGGCATGCGGAACAAACCCTACATCAAGGCCAACTCCATACCGGATCTGAAAAAGTATGCGGATAAATTTCATTATTCCATTGAAGGAATTGATCCGGAATCCGGTATCATGAAAAAAACGGAAGAAGCAATGGAGGAATACGGTCTTTATCAATACAGCTTGATCAAAGGAAGTGAAAAAACCATGACCAAGGCCCTGTCAGAGGCTATCCAAAAACAGAAGTGGATCGTGGTTACCGGCTGGGTTCCCCACTGGATGTTCGCCCGGTGGGAGCTGGCATTCCTGGAGGACCCGAAAAATGTATTCGGTGACAAACCCGGTCGTATTGACACCATTGCAAGAAAGGGACTTGCGAATGATATGCCGGAAGTGTATGCGTTCCTGGACAAGTTCAACTGGGCTCCTGAAGATCTGGGCCAGCTGATGATCTGGATTCACGATGATGAAGGCCTGTACCCGTATGAGAAAGTGCTTCGGTACATGCGGACGCATCCCGAAGAGGTGGAAAGCTGGCTTCCCTGATCCTTTTCTGATCAACAACCCAAACGTGCCGGCCGGGTGCCCGATTCAGCACCCGGCCGGATTCACCCTGAAATTAAATCTTTACGGCTGACCGCAAACCGGGATATACTGGTGTACAAGGCTTCAGGCAGGGTGGCCGGGTCTTGTACTTTTATATGCTGTTGTGTCCAAAAGGATATGGCTGTACATATGAAAGGAGATGGTAAATTCAAAAAGGGGGAAGTATGAAACCAAGGGGGTGTATCTGTTTTCTTTTGATCGCTGTTTCTCTTTTCGCAACAGCGCCGTTCACCGAAATCGGGGCGCAGGAGACCATCCGTCTGGCCACCGTGCAGTGGGAACCCTATTACGGCCGTGATCTGAAAAATCAGGGATACATCAGTGAAATCACCAGAACCGTTTTCGAGAGGGCCGGCTATGAGGTGAAAATCCGGTTCATGCCCTGGAAACGGGCCATCCATGACACGAAAAACGGGCACTATGACGGGCTCATGGGCCTTTACCATACCGAGGAACGGGCTGAATGGCTTGCCTATTCAGACTCCATTGCAGCCATACGGATTGTCTTCTTTGCTGAAAAAGGAAAGGATATTTCCTATTCTTCCCTGTCCGATCTGAAACCCTACAAGATCGGGATCGAGCGGGAGTTCGCTTATACCGAGGAGTTCGACAACGCCGATTTCCTGGATAAGGAACCGGTCCGGGACGGAATCCTCAATTACAAAAAACTGGTAAAGGGACGGATTGACCTGGTTGCAGCTTCGGAAAAGGTGTTTTTGCACATGGTCAATTCAAAAGGGGAGAATGCCGCAGAGAATCTTCAGGTGATTGAGCCTCCTTTGACCACGAGCCGCATTTATAACGGCATCACCCGGAAGAAGGAGGGGCACGAAAAGATCGTTGCGGATTTTAACCGGGCGCTCAGAGAGATCAAACAGGACGGCACGTTTGCCGGTATACTCAAGAAACACGGCTTCTGATCGTCGTCATCCGGTAGTTCAGTGTCAGTCCAGGCCCGTGTGTGCTTCCAGCTCTTTGACCTGTTTTTCCAGGGCCTTTTTCTCCTCGCCGGTGAGATTCCCCGAAGCGAGCTGTTTTTTCAAGGAGATCAGAATCATCTCCCTGCGGTAGTCGCTGCAGGTGTAGGCAGAATCTTCGCTCTTTCCGTCTTTTCTTTTCATGGAAGCATTTCCAGAAACTGCTTCATGGCGGCGGTCTTGTCCGTTGTGTTGATTGATGAACGGATCCGGCAGGCCTGTTCATATTCGTCTTTGCCCAGCAAAAGTGCTTCTTTCCGGGTGCCTGACTGTTTGATGTCAATGGCGGGCCATATTCGGTTTTCCGCGCATTCCCGGCTTAAGACGAGATCCATGTTTCCGGTTCCTTTGAATTCCTGGTAGATGATGTCGTCCATCCGGCTTCCCGTGTCCACAAGGATCGTGGCGACAATGGTCAAAGAGCCCCCTTTTTCGAGTTTCCGGGCCGCCCCGAAGATTTTCCTGGGAAATTCCATGGCATTGGCGCCAAGCCCGCCGGACATGGTACGGCCGCCGCTGTCTGTTTTGACGTTGAACGCGCGCGTCATCCGGGTTAACGAATCGATGAACACCACTGCATCCTGTCCCGCTTCGGCGCACCGGATGGCGGTGTAAAGCGCAAGTCTTGTCATCCGCATGTGCTGGTCGATCTGCTGGTCTGCAGAAGAATAGAGTACATGGGCATTGGAAAGTCCCCTCTGAAAGTCGGTCACCTCTTCGGGCCGTTCATCCACAAGCAGCATAAATACCGTGGAATCCGGGTGGTTGGCCCCGATGGACTCGGCCATATGTTTTAGAACCGTGGTCTTTCCTGATTTGGGGGGCGAGATGATCAATCCCCGTTGTCCTTTGCCGATGGGTGCGATCAGATCAAGGGACCGGCCGGTGATATCATCGGCACCCTTTGAAAAGCGGTACCGTTCAAACGGGTTGAGGCTCACCTGGTCCTGGAGAAGCCGGGTGTTCAAAAACTCCTTTGGCGGAAGATGGTTGATCCGTTCGACCCGGGAAAGGGCAAGGTTCTTCTGCCTGGAGGACTTCTGTTCGCCCTGCCCCTGGATAAAACTTCCCTCCCTGAGCTGCATTTTTTTGATCATTCCCGCCGGAACAAACGGATTGTCCGGGGCCGGTTTGAAATTGTGTTCAATGGATCGTAAAAATCCGAATCCCTGGTCCATGATTTCCAGGTATCCTTGTACGGGTTTCACTGGTCTGCTCCGATGGTAATGGGGTTTATGTTTTTTTTCTTATCCCCAGTTTAAATTCAGCAACCTTGGAATCCACAGGGTAAGTGCCGGAATATAGGAGATAAGAAGCAAGGCTGCAAGTTCCGCAATAATAAAAGGCATTACTTCTTTTATGGCCTTTTCGTACGGAATGTCCGCGATCTGCGATCCCACCATGAGCGTCATGCCCATGGGCGGGGTGGCATTCCCGATGTTGACGTTCACCATCATGATGATGGCGAAATGAAGGGGATCATAACCGAGGCCGACCATCACCGGGGTGACAATGGGTGCGAGAAGAACCACGGCCGGGCCGATGTCCAGGAACATGCCCACGATGAGAAACAGAACGTTCACCATGGCAAGCTGGATATAGGTGTTGGAGCTTACGGCTATCATCGCGTGCCCCAGCTTTTCCGTGATACCGCTGTAGGTGACCACCCAGCCGAGAATATTGGCTGATCCGATGAGAAACAGCACCACGCCGGTGAGAATCACCGTGTTCACAAGGGCGAGGTAGAGGTCTTTCAGAGTCAGGCTCCTGTAGACCAGAACTCCCACCAGCAGTGCATAGAGAGACGCAAGAGCGCCGGCTTCGGTAACCGTGGTCACCCCGGTGAGGATGGCACCCAGGATAATGATCGGCGTCAGAAGCGCCCAGAAGGATTCCCTGGTGGCCTTGACAATGTCTGCGAAACTGTAGGCCTTTTCCTTGGGGTACTTGCGGCGGACGCTGATGAACGTACTGATTGCGAAAAGGGAAAGTCCCACGATAATGCCGGGTATGATACCGGCGGCAAACATGGAGATGACCGATACTTCCCGGAACATGCTGGCATACACGATCATGATCAGACTGGGAGGAATGATGGGGCCGATCACGGAGGAGCTTGCAGTGACGGCTGCGCTGTATCCTGCGCCGTACCCTTTTTCCTTCATTTTGGGGATCAGGATGTTGCCCACCGCAGCCGTATCCGTCACAGCGGTTCCGGTAAGGCCGGCAAAGAGAATGCTGGTGCCGATGTTGACATGGGAAAGACCGCCTCTGTACCGTCCCATGAGGCTCATGGCGAAATTGATGATCTTGTCGGTCATGCCGGACCGGTTCAGAAGTTCCGAGCAAAGTATGAAAAGAGGGATGGAAACCAGGATAAAGTTGGAGCAGGCAGCCAGGAGCCGTGTAGGGATGATGCTCAGATAGTCGAGACCTCCTCCGGCGATAAGGCCCGCCATCCCTGTAATTCCAATGGTATAGGCGACCGGTACCCCGAGCAGAATCAGAAGAAAGAATATGACAAGTACAATCCACATAACTGTCCTTTCATAATGTTACAGGGCTTTTTCCATAAAATCATCCGCAAGTGATTTGTCCAGCTCTTCTTTAATGATGCGGGGGGCGGTGAGAAGGTGGACAAACTGTATGAATGCGCTGATGGGAATCGAGGCCATCAACCATTTCTGGCTGATCCGGGTGGAACCGGTGATCATATAGAGATCCTTTGCGTTGATCACCTCTACAAGGCCGTACCAGAACAGGGTCAAAACGAAAAGGGCCACTACCGTGTAATTGAAGTATCTCACGCCAAGCTGGATTTTCCGGGGAAGGAGCAGCAGAAATCCTTCCACGCTCATATGCTGTCCTTTTTTCAGCGCGGCAGGAATCCCGAGCAAAGAACAGTATATCATCAGGACCTTGGCTACCCCGAGGGGCCATGAAAGGGGCGTGTTGAGCACATACCTGAAAAAAGCCCCGTAAACGGTGATGACGAGTATCAATCCGATTATGACGGCTGCCGCCATGAGGGAAAATTTGTGCAGCCGGTCACTGAGAGCCGTAATTTTATCAAGCATCGGACTTCCTTTTTTTCCGGAGTAAAGCAGGGGGGAACGCCTCTCCGGCGCTCCCCCCGCCCAACCGCAAAGCGGGTGTGTCGATTCAGCCTTTACACGTCAAAATGGTTACTTTGTACCATACTTGTTGATGATATCTTTTTCAACCGTTTTGTTGTTTTTTTCTGCCTGACTCAGGAATTCATCCACATATTCCTTTTCGATACCAAAATCTTCTGTGACCCAGTCATAGAATGCCGGACGGAGTTTTTCCTTCCATTTTTCCTGGACGGCCGGGGTGACCATGTAGGTATCCTCGAAGTGTTTCTTTCCTTCTTCCCAGTCGAGAAGGCACTGCTGGACATTGATGCCCCTTGCCATGTCAACCGCTTCCCTGGCGGACTTGAGGATGATCGACTGCATGTCTTCGGGAAGGGACTGGAACCATTCATCACTCACCGACCATACCGCGGTATTGAAGATGAACTTGATCCAGGAGGAGTACTCATTGACTTCCCAGAATTTGGCAAACGCGTTGACATAGGGTGCGTTGAACTGGCCGTCAGCCACGCCTGATGCAAGGGCCGTGGTGAGATCGCCCCAGGGCATGGGAACGGCTTTTGCACCGAGGGCTTCGATCATCGCCAGCTGAGCCGCATTGCCGCCTTCGGTCCGGATTCTGAGCCCCTTCATGTCGGACGGTTCCTTGATGAGCCGTTTGTTGTTGGTGAAGGCCACGAATCCGCCGCCGTCGTCGTAGAGCCCGAGATGCCTAAGTCCGGTTTCCTTGCGGGCCTCTTCCATGAATTTTGCAAAGTACTCGCTGTCAAAGAACGAGTGCGCAGAGAGGTAGTCCGGGAAGAGATACGGGGCGTACATGAGCTGATACTTGGGAAAGAATCCGGCAAATACACCGCCGTAGGCAACCGAGGACTGGACGGTTTTTCCCTGGATGGTCTGCCGGGTGACTTCCTTGACACCGCCCAGCGCGGAGTTGCCTTTGACCACTACATCGATGGCCCCGTCGGAACGGGTCTCCACCATGTTCTCAAAGTAGAGCATGGAAGCGGCGATACCGCTCCGTTCGGCATCCGTGATGGTGTAGTGAGAGATCATCATTTTGTACTCGGACCCGAATGCCGGAATGCTGCACAACAACAATGCAGCAAGGGTCATCATGCCGACTGCGATACCTGTAAAACGTTTCTTCATCTTGTACCTCCTTTTGGGTTGTGGTTTTAGGGCTGTTTTTCACAACACTCCTTTAAATAAGTCATACAAAATCGTTTTGGTCAAGGGAAAGGTGCGATTTTCTCAACAATCGTTCATCATTCCAGGCGGCGAGCCCCTCTGATCCGGGTGCTGTCTGGTTCGACAACTACATTTTCAGCCACAGGAAAATAAAATCCCCGTCATT
>CAYFVA010000026.1:0-2190 GCA_964346265.1 uncultured Desulfobacterales bacterium | reverse complement strand
CTGTCTGGTTCGACAACTACATTTTCAGCCACAGGAAAATAAAATCCCCGTCATTGATATCGATGGTCAGGTTGGCGCCTCTCGCCTCGGCATACACAATCCATGCAGGTTTTTCCGTTTTCCCGCATTCATGGGCGGGATAGTATTCCCCGGTTTTCCCGTTTTTCCAGGCAAGCATCATGGGATTGCCGCTGATCTCCCGGGCCTTTTCCTTTGCCAGCTGTCTTGCTTTTGCAAACTCTAATATGTCCGCATCTTCGGTTGTTATATTCACATACTCTTTTTCTGTATTGGTTTCATCCGGATAGACTCGTCCCATAAAGATCTCCTTTTTTCTTGTTACCGCAGTCAAATGTCATTATATACCCTCGGTGATGCACGCGCAATACAGGATAAACTTGCAAGGGTGTGACTGGAACGTTCTGATACCCGAGGGCGGTGGAAGGAGAAAACCGGGCGCGCAGAGCACCCGGTTTGAAAAAAAGCGGATCACCGAGTAAAGGGCCGTTCAGGGATTCATTTCATAGGTATCCTTGAGGGCGTATACATGGTTTTCCCAGATCCGCATGAACCGGTCATGGTCAAATACCGGTTTGTTGATCATTTTCATGCAGTATGCCATCTGGTCTTCGGTGGTGTCCGGTTTGAGTTTCAGGGCCAGCGCATGCTTTGAAAAATCCCGGATCATGAAATCAAAGATCTGCTCGATCAGATCCTCTTGCACATCTCCCATGTCGTATTTTTCCAAAAGAAGCTGGCCGTAGGCCACCAGGGTGAAAAGCTCGCCAAGCGTCAGCAGAAAATCCATGTTTTTCGCCTGTTTGCCGGCAGGGGTGGCATTGGCCAGAAATTCGGTCAGAACCCGGATCTGTTCCTTGAAAATGTTGACATTGGGCAGATCCACCCTGTCATAGGCGATATGGTAGTCATGGAACTGAATTTTGCCGAGTCCCCTGGTGGGTCCCTGGTTGAACAGAAAGGTGTCGTCCACCGGTTCGGTCATTTTCGGGATATCGGGAAATTCTCCGGGATTGAAAAAATAGTTGGCCATGAACTTGATGACAAGCGCCATATTGACATGCACCGTGCCCTCGAGTTTCGGCAGCGCCCGGATGTCCGTGGCCGCCATCTCGAAGTACACATCTTTTTCAAATCCTTTTGCCGCGATCACATCCCATATATGGTTAATCACCTCTTCGCCCTGGGTGGGAACTTTCATTTTGACCATGGGATCATAGAGAAGATACCTGCGGTCGTCCGGGGAGGCCGCCCGCATATAGTCCGTTGCTCTTTGCGAAAAGAGTTTCATGGCGGCAAGGCGGGTATACGCATCCACGAACAGCTGTTGTATATGGGGAAAATCCGTGACGTAGTTTCCGTACAGGTTCCGGCCGGCTGCATGGTTCAGCCCTTCGAAAAAGGCATGGGTAGAGATCCCGATGGATGCCCACCCCAGATTGAATTTGCCCACGTTGATGGTGTTCAGCGTCATGTCCCAGGCTTCCCTGCCCTGGGCCAGGATTTCATCCTCTGATACCGGATAGCCGCTCAGGCCGTATTCGGCCACGTACCCCTCCCAGTCCACCACATTCCGGACCAGATCGTATCCTTCCCTTTTTGGATCAGCCACGAAAAATACGTACTCATCGGTTTCGGAGTTGACCCCGAAAGTGGATACGAACGCAGCTTCGTTGGCGTTTCCGATGTAGTATTTTCCCCCGTCTGCGATATATTTTCCGTCCCCGAGCGGGGTGAGCGACATGTCTGATGAATACAGATCCGCTCCGTGCTCTTTTTCCGAAAGCCCGAACGCGAAAATGCCGCCTTCTTTGAGATGCTGGGCCGTCTTTTTCCGGATGTGTTCGTTTTTGCTCATCCAGATGGGCCCGAGCCCCAGGATGCTCACCTGCCAGGTGTACCAGTGGGAGAGATTGTAAAAGCCGAGGATTTCGTTAAAGTCACAGTTCCGGAACGTGTCCCATCTTGCATCCGGGTTGTCGTCGGAAAGTTCGGCCGGGGTCAGAAGGGTTGCGAAAACGCGGTTTTCCTTTAAAAATTCGAGAAAGTCAGCGTACCAGACCCTCTCATGGTAATCGTGTTTCAGCCTTTCTTTTCCCCTTGTCTCGAAATACTCGATGGTCTTTTTCATGATCTGTGCGGATCGTTCGTCAAGATGATCAAACGTTTCCG